>CAMFKK010000414.1 GCA_945957225.1 uncultured Sphingobacteriia bacterium
CCCCTCGACTAGTCGTCGGCAGCGTCAGATGTGTATAAGAGACAGGGCCCATGATTACGCAGCAAAAATCTTCTCCGCATGATGCCATATTATCTGTTTCCAACCGAGGAACCAGTTTGGTAGCTATTCGTATGGGTAATTGGAAATTGATTGTACTAGATATGACTGGGATTGCTATGGGCAGTAAAATTAGCAATAGATATGAGCCAGTTGCGCTGTTTAATTTGGCAGATGACCCCAGCGAGAAAAAGAATTTGGCGGCAGAGCATCCAGAAAAAGTTACTATGCTTCAAGTCAAACTAAAGCAATTGTTAGAAGCTGCAGTGCCTTCTATTACCAAAGAAAATGCGGTAGAATAAATAGTTTACCAGTCACAGGCTGAATTGGTTTCAACATTCCAGAAAATTCCTGTTTTAAAATTGCTACTAACAAAATCAAAGATCATAGCTGCTGATTCTTCAGGTGAGAACCTGCCTTTACTATTGTCTCCAGAAATATTGGTTCTGACCCAGCCAGGATGTAAAGTGGCAATTTGAAATTGTCCCTCATACCTATTGGTCAAGATTTTGGTATACATGTTTAGTGCAGTCTTAGACATTCTATAAGCTACTGAGTCTGTTCCAACGCATTGTTCAATAGAACCCATCTTAGATGAGACATTGATCAATTTTGCACTTGGTGGTAGATGTTTGATCATGGCTTCTGTAAAGAATACTTGACCTTTTACATTCACATCAAAGGTTTGGTCAAAACTCCTTTCTTCTGGCAAACTAGTTCCTAAATCCGGTCCAATACCTGCGTTATTGATTAAAATGTCAAACATAGTACCCTTGCTGGCTATTTTGGCTTCAAAGCTTTTGATGCTTTCCATTTGAGTAAGGTCAAGTATCATTGCTTCAAAAGAAGGATGGTTGATTTCTATATTACCAGAACGACTGGTTCCGATTACTTGATACCCTTGTACAAGAAATAATTCTGCCAAAGCTTTTCCAATTCCTTGACTAGCGCCAGTAATAAGTACAAGTTGTTTTTTCATTGATACTACTATTTGTTTAGCTTAACAAATATAACCACCTTATTATCTTTAAACGGGTCTGATTTGAATTGGTTGAAATAATTAATTAAACTAAGTTTGGGATATAGTAACCCCTAAACTATCTATGAAGAAAATCCCTCTTTTCATTATTTTGATTCCTTTTATTGCTTTTGCGCAAAAGAATGCTACAAAAAAAACTTCACTCCCTTTAATAGAAAGTATTTGTACTGATACTATCAAAGGCAAATACCAAGAAACTGTTTTTGCTTATGATCGTTTTAATAGATTGATTAGAATTGTCAATAGAAATGGTTATTTACAAAAATCTAATAATTCTTCATCTGTACGTTGGGTTCTTGACACAAATTCCATACAAAAATTTGGGTATGTGTTAAATCAAACAGTACCGGCGTATAACAAAACTATAATCTATGAATCAAACGGTGTAGGGTCAAAATGGATTGCTTCCGCCGATACTTATTATTTTAAGTACGAGCATGGGATAAGGGTAATGGATAGTGTTGTAGTTAAACAAAAATCAAGTAATGGAAAAACAGTAACAGGCAGCTACAATACAATCTATGAACAAACAGATACAACAATAAGAAGGGTTACAGACTTTTCTGATTCTAACGGTTCCGACTATTATGTAGACTATTTGCTCTTTCATGAAAATGTTATTAAAGAAGATAATAGTCATAGTCTTAGATCTCATGCAGGTTGGACAAAAAATTTTACTTATACCAAATTTGATAATAAAATCAATCCACTTGCACAGCTGAACATTGCACCTATTTTTGTCAACGAAAAAATCAGTTTTTCTTTTGAAAAAGAAGAGTTGATTCGTTTAAATGAGCATGATGAAGAAGAGGGCACAGAAGTCAATTGGCATTTTAGAAATCAAAATAATGTATTGCGGAGCACTTCTTTAAGAGATCAACGTGCTTCAGAGGCTAATGATATTAATAGTTTTAGTTACACTTATAATCAATATCAATTACCTGTTTATTGTACCATCTACGTGAAAAAAATATCTACAGGTTCTAGTGGTTCATTCCGAAGTGGTTTCTTAAAACATATTAGTTTCCGGTATAAAAAATAAGCTAACAAGTTAGATTGCAATTCTAAATAGTTACCATGAAAAAAATAGTCATCTTTTTTTTATTCTTTCCTTTATATCTGTTTGCACAAAACAATACCAGTTTGCCAAAGATTGAAAGTATTACTGGCGATACCATCTCTGGAAAGTACAATGATATATTAATTAACTATGACAATTTGAATAGGGTTAGATATATAGTTAATAGAAATTGTTTTCTGCCAAAAACTGTTTCAAATAGTTCAGGTAAATTACTGGTTGATACCATGCAGTTACAGCATTTTGAATATAATGGTAATCAGGTAGAACCTTTTTTAAGAATAGTAAATAGCTATGAGTATGATAGAATAAAACACGATTATAGTTATGATAATACGGAAGATCTGGAATATAAAGCGGGTAGGGCTGAGTTCAAGCTTGAATGGCGTGATAGTGTATTTCATTATTATATCTATCAAAATAATCAAAGGGTAAGAGATAGTTTGATTTATCATAAACCAGCATGTTGCGAGAAGGGTAAGATAGAACTTACTGAAAAAGAAGTCAGAATAGAGCAAAATAGTACTAGTGTAGAAAAGAGATTTATTGACAAACTAATAGATAAAAAATATGAAGAACAGTATTCTAAAGACAGCATTATTTATGCTAACAACATAAGAAATGTATTATCCTATATACAGTATTATTCTTTCCATTATTCTGTAACATCTGTCTTTTCAAAATTTGATAATGCAGTCAATCCCTTTCATTATTTGAATATTGCTTCCTGTCTTAAGGAGGGGAAAATCTCATTTGATGAGATTGACTTAAACAATCTTTTAAATGATTTTAATCTTGATGACGCAGTTTTTCAATGGTACTATCTCAATGAAAATAACCCTGTGGTATACGAAATAAAAAGGGGTAAAATGGATCCGCCATATAATGATAAAATGCTTTTGTCTTATACATACAATGATTATAAATTACCTGTTTCTTGTAATGTACATATCACTAGGAATTTTTCAAATGGGGAGTTAGCGGGTAAGTATCAAAAGAGATTTACGTTTAGGTATAAGGG
>CAMFKK010000415.1 GCA_945957225.1 uncultured Sphingobacteriia bacterium
AGGTAAGACAGCAAATGTTCTACCTCCTTGACTTAGGAAGTTTTCCCAATACAAACTTTTACCTGTTAGACTATCTAAGTTGGGTGTGAAATTACCTAAGTATCCTCCAGAATTGGTGAATGCCCTACCCAAACCTTCTACCAATAGAATGACAATATTGGGTTTTCGTAAACTGGTTTCAAAGAAGGGTGAAAGCACATCTGCACTACTATCTACTTTGTGTAAGAAAGGGAAATTGGATTCGTCTACATATTGAAACTGGGCCAAGGATGCTTGGGTATTGATGTCTATACCACCTCCAAGATAATTAGCAGCATAGATATCATATTCTTGTTCAGGAGGGAAAAAATGCGACCAAGTTGCCTTGAAAAAATACTGTGATTTATTGATGGATAGGTTATTGCTAGCCTCTTTACCTGGCATCCAATCTTCTATTTGTTGAGGAAGGGGGCTTAAAAAGTTGATACCCATGAGTAAAACCAACAAGTAACCGAATAAGGGATTTGGTTGTACTTTTTTAGGAATGGCAACCAAGGCAGCTAATGCACCAATAGTAATTAAAGAAACTGCCAATAAGAGGGGAATGGGAATGCCACCAGCAGCTCCAATGGTTTGTTTAATATCTGCAATACTATATCCCCATAGGTCTGCTCCCAAGGGAACAAGGGTGCTTACAAAATACTGCGAAAGTGACAATTGAATTAGTATTAAACAAATAGCAATTAATATAAAAAAAACTTTTCCCAATCCATGATTCACTAGTGCTAACAATAGATAAATAGGAAGCATCCAGCCGAGGGCTGTAATCCAAAAAACTAGGTCTTTTGCTAATGCATTTGCTAATACCAAACCAAATGAAGTAGCTGCACCATGTTTATAATAATCATAGCCCAATTCAAACAGCCTGCCTAATAGGAATAATCCACCTAGGATCAATGCCATTGAAAGGAACTTGCTAAAAGCTCCTGATAAAGCATTGTTGATTTTACCCAGAATGGGCATGATATATTTTTCAACCACCCATTTTGGCTCTTCAGTAGGCTTAGCAGGGGTAGATTGATTGAGTCTAGCAGGAAGGTTGGAACTAACTGATGCCGCAACGGGTTGTACTTTTTTAGTAAACCCCTGGCGGGTCATTTCTCCCCATGATTTGTTATTGGTAATCAAATTCCAATAACCCTTGATGCCACTCCATACCAAAAAGGGGTGAAAGAAAAATGGTTCAGTGGCAGCTGTAAACATCAGCCTCATAATATCTACCCTTCTTCTGTACTGGTTAAAAGAAGCCACTTCCATTAGAATGGCAAATGCGGAATAGAGGTAAACAAAAAATACAATGAATAAGGAAAAGCCAAAGAAGAATCCCCAGTTTAAATGACCAGTTAAAGCCATGATAATAAATGTGAAGAATCCAAAGAATTCAAAAATGGGGGCACACATTTCAAATAAAAACCAATAGGGATAGCTAATCATGCCTAGCAAACGATACCTAGGATTTAAAAACATGATTCTATGCATTTTTAAGGTTTCAAAAGTTCCCCTAATCCACCTATTTCTTTGTCTTCCCAAGATGGTGTGGTTGGAGGGTACTTCTGTCCAACACAAAGGATCAGGAATATATCTTACAATATAATCCTCATTCCTTTCCTCCATATACCTACGCATGCGCACCACCAATTCCATGTCTTCACCAACTGTGTTGTGGTTGTATCCGCCACAGGCAATGGCAATTTCTTTATCAAAAGCTCCAAAGGCGCCAGAAATCAAGAGTAATCCATTGAGCCTGCTCCATGCCATTCTTCCCAAGATAAAGGCCCGGATATATTCTAAGATTTGGATTCTTGGTAAATAGTCTTCCGGAAGTTTTACTTTGAGTAATCTACCTTCTTCTACTATGCAGGAATTGGCTACTCTAATCACACCACCTGTGGCAATGACTTTTTTCTGATTCTGTTCCATAAAGGGCTTTACCATTTTTAGTAAAGCATCCTGTTCCAAAATGCAATCCACGTCTATACAAACCAAGTATTTTTTGGAAGAAATATTAATACCCACATTGAGTGAATCGGCTTTGCCACCATTGAACTTATCAACTACTATCAGTTTGTGGTGAATATTTTTTCTGCTTTTATAAACGCCTCTTACTTCTTTGGTAGCAATTTTTGCATCAATAAAAAGATCAACCCTTACCAAGTCAAATGCCTTGATGAGTTTTTCTAAAGAATCATCCTTGCTACCATCATTAACAATGATTACTTCTAAATTGGTATAGAAAATAGATAAGAGTGATCTTACATTTTCAACAATGGTTTTCCCCTCATTATAGGCAGGTGCAATAATACTAACCGTTGGTGCATGAATAGAAGAAGCCAATAATCTATAATCCGTAAACCTATTTTTTTGCATGTATTTGGTGGTTTCACCAATGGAAAACAGTCCTAGGAATACATACGAACATAGCAATAACAGTGAGTAGGAAAAAATAATCACAGTTAAGATGTCTAACAATAAGTCAGTAAGCTGGTCCCAATTCATGGCATACTGATTATGTGTTGGAAAATGCGTTGAAAAGGCTCTGGTTCAGTGATGCTCTTGTCTTTTAACAAGTGAATGCCGTTCTTAGAACAATGCACCAATGCTGCGGCGGCTTTTAATTTGTTGGTATCATCAGGTTGGTCAAGTAAAGCTTCTAACTGGTCAGATTCATCAGGTGTTGCCAGCATACGCATGGCGTCAAGAATTAAAATTTGATCATTGCGGCTGGCGTCTTTAAAATAATTCAATAAGATAGATGGCGTAAACTGGTCTTCTAATTGAATAATGGCTTTTACAGCCTGAGTTCTTACTTCAGGTGATGGGTGGTACAAACTTGCTTTTAAGGATTCTGTTAAACCAAGCTGTTGGTATTCATAAGTTAGTCTTAATGCAAAGATGACCACAGTATGGTTTTGAGCGTTTAGCCACACTGGAATTTTATGACTCAAGTCAGATTTTTCAGGAAATAATTTCAGTTGTTCTAATAGTTTTAATTGTTGCCATTCAGTAATGGGATAGCTAACAAAGTCTAGGAATTGAAGACCTTTGAATCCAATTAAATGGACCACGGCAATTTGGGCTTCCATTCTCACAAATTCATCTTTGCTATTGGTAAACTGTTCTATTAGTTCATAACAATCCCTTTG
>CAMFKK010000416.1 GCA_945957225.1 uncultured Sphingobacteriia bacterium
GCCCAAAGGCCATTGTGATCCAATTACCTGCATGTGATAAATTGTATTCCAATTTTAGTATGGAAGAAGAACTAATAAATGGTTTTTTGTTAGTACCAATATTAATTAGAATTTCAGTTGCGGGAACTCCTAAATAAAGACTGGCCGTTTTTTTCAATAAGCCTCTGGCTATGATAAATCTTTGACTATCTTTTAGTTGATGATACTTATCAGCACGTTTTCTTTCAGCCTCATTTAGTAATTCATAATTGGCTTGAATGTCTTTAAGATAATTTGGGATAAAACAACCATGTATCCGAATCTCAGTATCAAAATTAGGATTGCCCTGATTATCATGAATCCATTTTGGATTATTTAAATTTTGGCAAAAAATTCTAGACATGTACACTTGATTATACCTGTTGCCTCCTTTTCAGCACCGCTTGTAATACTTTTGCAAATTCAATATGATTTGGAGAAATCAAGAATGTTCTATGGTCACCAGGTACTTCATGTACAAAAACATCACGCATGGTGTTTTCGCGCCATCCTAAAAATTCCTGATCTGGCACAAAATACAAACGTTTTTTGACTCTAAACAAGTCTATATCATGCGCAGAAAGATTGAGCACATAGTTTTGTAATGCATACTCATAACGAATATCTAATAAAGATTCTTCCTTTTCATCTTGAGTTGCGGCTAGTTCTGTTCCAAAAAATGATTTCCATTTACTTTTCAAGAAATAAGTTTGATATTCTAGAGTTTCCTTTGGATTTCTCCATAAGGATTTTAAAATAAACTCAAACTTTGGAAATTGCCTATAACTTTTTCTAATCAATTTCTGCATACTGGTTTCTCTAAAATAGCCTGTTTCAGCATTGCAGTCAAACATGGCCAACATGGTCACTTTTTTGCCAAGAGCTCTTAATTGCTTAGCCATTTCAAATGCCACAAATCCTCCAAAAGAATATCCCGCAAGAGCGTATGCATCGCTGGGCACTTTTTCAAACATTTCCTGAATATATTCACTTGCAATCTCTTCCATTGTCATCAAGGGAGATTCCAATTTATGTAATCCCTTTGGTTGAATCCCGTAAACAGGCTGCATATGATCCAACTGTCTAGCTATTGGCATAAACATAAGTACACTCATATTGAACCCGTGTACAATCATCAAAGGCGGCTTATTACCAAAGGGTTTTAAAGGCACAATAGCTGCATTGTCTGCAATACCTAAGAGTTGACCTTTTTCCTGATTCAAAGTCAATTTGGCTAATTCCTCAATAGTGGGGGACTGAAATATAGCAGCTACTGGAAGTCTGATACCAGTTTCTTTTTCTAGGCGAATCATGGCTAAAACAGCCAAATTTGAGTGCCCTCCCAATTCAAAAAAATCATCTCTAATTCCAACTTTGGGTTTAGACAAAATACTAGCCCAAATATTGGCAATGATATTCTCCATAGTTGTTCTAGGAGCCAAAAATTTGCCAGAATGTTTTTTAACAATAATAGGTAAAGCAGACCTATCAACTTTTCCATTGGGTGTGAGGGGCATTTGTTTAATAAAAAGCAACTCACTAGGTATCATAAAACTTGGTAAAACATACTTTAGGTCTTGTTTCCATTGTTGTTCCAATTTGCTTTCTGCTTCATCTAAATCCGGAACTACATATGCAATCAGCAATCCATCCCTAGAAACCACAACTGCATCTTTAACCCCGTCTAATTTTCTCAATTGAGATTCAATCTCACCTAATTCAATTCTTAAACCTCTAATCTTTACTTGGTTATCAGACCTACCCATGTAAAGAATTTCACCAGAATCCAAATACATTCCTAAGTCCCCAGTTTTGTACATTAGACTTGAACTGGTTGTAGCATAAGGGTTGTTAATAAACCGTTCTTTGGTTAAATTAGGATTGTTCCAATAACCTCTGGACAATCCTTCTCCAGCAATATATATTTCACCAATCTGACCATCTTGAACCAAATTACCAGTATCATCCAATATATAAATCTGGGTATTTTTTACAGGCTTACCAATGGTGATTAATTCATTAATTTCTTTAACCTGTTTTTGTGTAGAAAGTATAGTGGTCTCTGTGGGGCCATACATATTCCACAAGGCTTTTGTTCTAACTAATAATTTGTCTGCCAGGTCTCCTGGCAAGGCTTCTCCTCCTGTTAAAGCCAATATGGGCAAAGGATTTTCCCAACCTGCTTCTAGAATTGTTAGCCATGTGGCCGGGGTGGCAAACATGGTATTGATGTTGGCAGATTGCATTAATTCCAATAATAATCGACCATCTTTTGAAGTTTGATTATCCGCCAATACTAAGGTAGCCCCAGCCAATAATGGCAAAAATATTTCCATCACCGATATGTCAAAAGCAATGGTGGTAATTGCCAAAAACCTGTCATTAACATTTATCCCGGGTTCTTGCATTAAACCAGTAAAAAGATTCACTAAACTATGCTGTTCTATTCCTACACCTTTGGGGTTACCAGTTGAGCCAGAAGTATAGATTACATAGGCTAATGAATTAGGCATGGCAACTAAAGGAGGATTTTCATCTGGATAGTTTTCCAACAATTCCCAAATAGCATCTATAAAAATAGTATGTGGCTCATCAATAAATTGTTGTTTTAAACTGTTAGATACTAAAAAGCATTTAACAGAAGCATCATCCAACATAAATCTTATTCTGCCCATGGGGTAATTGGCATCAATTGGCAGATAAGCAGCACCTAATTTATGAATAGCTAATAAAGCAATAATCATTTTATCATACCTATCCATAGCAATGGCTACCAAGTCATTTTCCTTAACACCTAAGCCAGATAAATAACTTGCTAATTGATTAGCTTTTTGATTTAAATGCTTAAAACTTAAAGAAAGATCAGCTTGTTCAAAAGCTATATTATCTGGATTTGAAATTACCCTCTCTTGAAACAAATGCACCAATGTTTTATCACTAGGATACTCAGTTGGCGCCGGGTTTCTTTTTAATAATTGAGTCTTAAAATCTAATTTTTGACCAAAGCTAATTGCTTGAATTTGCTCCTCTGGTTTGGAGACAATATTAAAAATCATTTGCTCAAAATCTGCCATCATTTTTGCAATAGTGGTAGACTTGAATAACCTTGTATCTGTCTCTTATACACATCTGACGCTGCCGACGACTAGTCGAGTGTGTGTG
>CAMFKK010000417.1 GCA_945957225.1 uncultured Sphingobacteriia bacterium
TAACCTAATAGCGCCATAATCAAACAAGATTCCTGTGGCCAAGTCCTGATCCAATAATAAGGGACCATCCATGTCTACGTAATCTAATTGAGGTAAAAAATTGGCAACAGCAGCAGCTCCAATACTGGATTCATTCATGCTTCCCATCATGATTTTCATTCCTAGTTCCCTGCCTTTAGCAATCATTCTTCTGGCTGGAGTTAGGCCACTGCATTTAGTCAATTTAATATTGATTCCATGAAAATGATTGGCACATTGCATCACATCCTGTTCAAATACACATGACTCGTCTGCAAATAATGGCAAAACTGACTCTTGGAATAATAGTTTCATACCCTCCCAATTATCTTTTGCTAAAGGTTGCTCAATCATTTCAACACCCAATTCCGCTAATTGTGGAATTTTCTCTCTAGCTTCTTCTAAAGACCAACCAGCGTTAGCATCTACCCTGATAAAAGCATCTGTTGCAGTTCTAAGCGCTTTAATAATGTCAATATCATGATCTGTACCCAGTTTTACTTTATACACGGGCCAGGGTTTCTCCTGCATTTTTGCTAGCATTGTTTCAATACTGTCAATCCCAATGGTATAATCGGTAACAGGTGTATTAACCCATGAGGTATTCCACAACTCAAAGAGTTTCTTTCCCTTCATTTTCCCAAACAAATCCCATGCAGCCATATCTAGGGCACAAACTAAAAATGGATTCTCTGGAAATAAATGGTGCAAATAATGCCAATACCTTTCAGGATCTGTGAGTGCAAATTTTTCAACCATTTGCTTTTTAGATTCCAAATCGGCCACCATTTGTGCTACCGTAATATGGTAATAAGCAATGGCTGGCGCTTCTCCAAAACCTACAAAATTCCCAATGGAAAGTGCCACTACCAAAGAAGGTTGGTGGGTTTTGGTTCTACCATTAGAAATAGTAAAAGGGTATTTAAATGGTAGTTCCTTTTGCCAATATTGCAATATCATGCCAACTTATTTAAAACGTTCAAGTAGCAACTATCTGCCACTTGCCTTGATAGACTGGGCAAAACTATCATTAAAATTAGTTGCTTCCATGAGTTGCTCCAAAGTCATTTGCATACGATACCTCCAATAATGTTGTGGATTGGCTGGAATATTAATGCGTTCATCATTGGGATTTTCCCTGCGCAAAGTCTCATCCATTCCAAGAATATCCTGTAATTGAAATACGCTCCACATGGCTGGAGAATAAAGATGTTGCAAGACTATTGCTTTGTTAATCCAAGCTTCACAGAAAAAAGGTGCTTCACCCCATTGTCCCAATTCCTTATTGTAGAATTCTTGAATAGAAGCTCTGTCTTCTTCCCACCAACCACGTATGGTACTCATATCATGCGTTGAAGGAGTAACAACACTTAAATAAGGTGCATCATTGGGATGGAAAAATTGTTTCTTACTATCCTTGGGCATACGTTGAATTTCTAAACTCAACAAACCCAATTGATTCATCACATCTGGTACACAGGAAGGCACCATACCAAGATCTTCCCCACAAACCAACATATTGGTTACCCGCTTCAAAGCTGGCAGTTTTTGCATGGCTTCCTGCTTCCAAAATTCATCTTGACGATTATAGAAATAATCTATGTATAGGGTTTTTAGTTGTTGTTGTGTATGACTATCCAGGTTTCTAAACGAACTGGTATTTTCCATACCAAATCTAAAATGGAATTGCTGTCCTTGAGAACCATGCACTTCAAACAAAAGCACATTGCTAATCAAGTCAAACAAACCTTGTTTTAGTTTTTGATGATAGGCATCATTGGGTAATTGATTAAAATGTTTTTCAACTTTGCGTTGTGTATTAAATGCTGGTTTTAATTGATACCCACCAAAACCATCTATCTCTAAAAAGGATTGTTTTACTGTTTCATTATCATAACCAAAAAATTCCCAAATGATGTTCTCCGTAATATATGGACGTGTATATCTGTAATAATCAAACCAAACATGTTTGCTATTAATTTCATTGATATGAATGGGAATGGCTGGAACAAAATAACCCATAATACCTTCCACAGCATCCATAGGAATACTCCAGATTCGGAAAAATCCAAGTATATGGTCTATTCTAAATGCATCAAAATAGTAATGCATTTGTTCAAATCTTTGTTTCCACCATGCAAACCCATCTTCAAGCATTTTATGCCAATTATAGGTTGGGAAACCCCAATTCTGTCCTTTAATGGCAAATCCATCAGGTGGAGCCCCTGCTTGCATATCCATATGGTATAGTTCAGGATGTTGCCATGCATCTGCACCATATCTATAAATACCTATTGGAATATCCCCTTTTAATATAATACCATTCTGATGGGCATATTCAGTGGCGTCTTTTAATTGAAGGTGCAGGTGATATTGAATAAAAAAGTGCAAACAAATACCATCGTAGGCATCTGAACCTTCTTGGATTAATTCAGCAATTTCGTCTTCCTTGTATTGTTGATAGGCAGGCCATTGGTTAAAATCGGCTGTGCCATAATTATCACGTAAATAACAAAATACTGCATAGGGTTCTAACCAATGCTTGTTCGTTTCAAAATAACTGGTAAAATCAGCACTGGATTGAAAGCTTGATTTTTTTGAAACAAATACTTCTCTTAGGAATTCAAGCTTTATTTGATTGACAGTTTCATAATCTACACTATCCAATTCATTAAGCCCTGCGTGCTCTTTTTTGATGATATCTAATCTTGCTTGGGTTTTCTTATCTGCTAATAAATCCAAGTTCAAAAACATGGGATGAAGGGCAAATGCAGAAATTGCGGCATAAGGATAAGAATCTGTAAAAGTATGCGTGGCTGCAGTATCATTCACTGGTAGAATTTGCACCATCTTCAAACCAATTTTCTTGGCCCAATCTACCAAAACCTTCAAGTCTGTAAACTCTCCTACACCTAAACTCTTTTCGGTTCTTAGACTAAAAACTGGAATGGCAACACCAGCTCCTTTCCAATTTAAATTGGGTAGCACAACAAATCCATCATGAATTAATGTTTGCTGATTGGGCAAATTGATCTCATATAAAACCCGATTATTCCCTTGTTCGTATTGCAAAAACTGCTTGGTTTCCGTATCATAAATCCCATATTTATACGCCATGGGAAATAATTCCTGAGAAAGGTCTAATGCAACACTATAATAG
>CAMFKK010000418.1 GCA_945957225.1 uncultured Sphingobacteriia bacterium
CTACGGTATCTTCCACATCCATTGGACTAGGCAGGTAACGGCAAACCGCATCAAGTGCAGTTTGTACACCTTTATTTTTGAAAGAAGATCCGCACATCATTGGAACAATGCTCAAATCAATACAAGCTTTACGGATAGCTTCGTGAACCTCTGCTTCAGTAATAGAAGCTGGATCATCAAAGAATTTCTCCATCAAGTTGTCATCATATTCAGCAACTGCTTCAATTAATTTGGCTCTCCACTCATTGGCTTCTTCTACCATGTCAGCAGGTACAGGAATTTCTTTAAAGGTCATACCTTCTGTTTCCATATCCCAGATTACACCTTTCATGGTAATCAAGTCTACCACACCCACAAAATCATCTTCAGCACCAATAGGCAATTGTAATGGAACTGCATTAGCACCTAGCATTTCTTTTACCTGGTGAACCACCATTAAAAAGTCTGCTCCAGAACGGTCCATTTTGTTGACAAAACCAATACGGGGAACCTTGTAACGGTTAGCTTGACGCCAAACTGTTTCAGATTGTGGTTCCACACCGTCTACTGCAGAGAACAAGGCAATCAAACCGTCAAGTACGCGCATAGAACGCTCAACTTCAACGGTGAAATCCACGTGACCGGGAGTATCAATGATGTTGAAATAATATGATTTGGTATTGGCATCAGCCGTACCCTTGTTGGTTGGGAATTTCCACTCACAACTAACCGCAGCAGAAGTGATGGTAATACCCCTTTCCTTTTCCTGTTCCATCCAGTCGGTGGTAGCAGCACCATCGTGCACTTCCCCGATCTTGTGAATCATACCGGTATAGCGCAGGATACGCTCGGTAGTGGTGGTTTTACCGGCATCAATGTGCGCGGCAATACCAAAATTTCGTTGTAGTCTCAAGTCCGCCATAAAGAGTTCTTGTTTAAGATTTGTTTTTCTGAAGTACGCTTCAAATTTTTCGAGCGGCAAAGGTAGTAATTATCCCGATTGTACAAGGGATTCAGCCATAATAAATTCTGATGGGGATAATTTGGGGTTTATTGCATAAAAAAAGCCCCGGAAATTCCGGGGCCTATGTTAACGCTAAAAGCGATTAAACCTTGAAGTGTGAGAAAGCCTTGTTGGCTTCTGCCATACGGTGAGTATCTTCTTTCTTTTTGAAAGCGGCACCTTCACCTTTTGCTGCTGCCATGATCTCATTGGCTAATTTGTCAGCCATGGTACGGCCATTTCTTTCGCGGCTGTAACGGATTAACCATTTCATGCTCAAAGAAATTTTACGATCGGCACGAACTTCAGAAGGAATCTGGAAAGTGGCACCACCAATTCTACGGCTACGCACCTCTACAGCTGGGGTAACGTTAGCAATAGCTTTTTTCCAAACTTCATATCCGTCTTCACCGGTAGTTTTTGTTACTTTATCAACCGCATCATAGAAAATGTTGATGGCAGTTGATTTTTTACCTTGCCACATTAAGTTGTTGATAAAACGAGTAACCAACTTATCGTTGAAACGTCCGTCTGGGGCTAATGGTAATTTTTTGGCTTGTGCTTTACGCATGTCTGCTAATTTTTAATTGGGCTGAATTTCTTCAAGTATTAAAACTTTACTCAGCTGTTATAAGAGATTATTTTTTTGCTTTTTCTTTCTTTGTACCGTATTTAGAACGGCTCTTCTTACGGTCTTTTACACCTGCAGTATCCAAGCTACCACGAACAATATGGTAACGCACACCTGGCAAATCCTTCACACGACCACCGCGGATCAACACGATGCTGTGCTCTTGCAGGTTATGTCCTTCACCGGGAATATAGGCGATAACTTCCACTTTGTTGGTCAAACGAACCTTAGCCACCTTACGCAAGGCAGAGTTTGGTTTCTTAGGAGTAGTTGTGTAAACCCTGGTACATACACCACGGCGCTGAGGACATGCATCCAAAGCTCTTGATTTACTTTTAGCCCTGATGATTTCGCGGCCTTTTCTAACTAATTGCTGTATTGTAGGCATTCTAATCCGTTTAAAATTTCGGACGGCAAAGGTAATGGCTGAATGTGAAAAACCAAAATGTTTTCAAAAGTTTCTCCCCAGTATTTTCAAAAATAGTTCAAAATGCCTGTTTTTCCCCTTGAAACTGGGGATAAGTTCCCCTAAAAATAGCTTGTACAAGGGTCTTGTTTCTAATTTCTCCCAAAAAAACGTTTCACCCGCTAAAAAACGGGAAGTCCTACCCTGTCAAACACGGATTTTGAAGTAGATTTTAGCCCAATCTGGGTAAAACCTTTGCTGTGGTTGGCTAAGCGCTCTATTTTACCAATAAAATTTATCTATGAAAAAATACCTGATCTTCTGGGTCTTGTTGATTATTTCATTACCCATTCAAGCCCAAGACAGTCTTTTAGAGGCAGGCGATATAGCTATTATCGCCTTTCAGGCAGATAATAATGACCAATTTGTATTTTTGAATTTGGTAACCATATTCCCGGGTACCAAGATTCAATTTTCGGAGAAAGGATGGAATGGATCCCTTGCCACAGCTGCGTTTGCCAATAGTACAGAAGCAATACATGCATGGACAAGCCCCGATCACCCTCTGCTGGCAGGGAGCTTTATTAGAGTAGATTTTAATAGTTCAGGGGGAAGCCCTGTTGCCAATCTAGGTACTATTCAATCAACAGGAAATTCCGGTTTTGCCGCTTCGGGCGATCAATTGATTGCTTTTCAGGGTAGCTATAATAATCCCAGGTTTATCTATGCTTTGTCTTCTAATCCTTGGCTGTTAACGGGCAGTCCCAGTAGTAACCAGTCCTGGCTTCCCAGCGGTTTAATCAATGGCATTACTGCAAGAGATTTTCCAAGTGAAAAAGATGATCAATTTTATTCCATTGAAATTACTACAGGGACCAGAGATAGTTTATTAGCCATGGTTGGAAGGGTGGAAAACTGGTATAGAAGCAATACAAGGGTAGATCAAATTCCTGAATGGCATTTCTATATTTACAGGGGATTCTATAGCAAGCCTACTGGCAATTTGTCCCTACTATCCACCTGGGGACAGGCATTTGACGGTTCAGGTTCTCCTCCAACTAGTTTTACAGATAGTGGTTATACTTTTTATATCAGTAACCGAATTGGACTTCAACAATTAGATAGTAATTGGACATTGAAAAGACTTTGTATTGG
>CAMFKK010000419.1 GCA_945957225.1 uncultured Sphingobacteriia bacterium
AGTAGACACCCTACTCAAATGCCTATAATTAAAGCAATGCTTCATCATAAAGGGAACAAGCCCTGATTGGTGGTCATGACAATGGACTATATCTGGACGGTGCTCCCAACTGGCCATCCAACTAACTACCGCAATTTGAAAGGCGGTAAATCGCTGTGTATCATCATCATAACCATAGATTTTTTCGCGGTCTAATAAACCATTGATATCAACTAAGTAAAGGTCAAAACCTAAAGAATTGGTTTTTTCTCTAATGATGGTGTATTCAAATTCCCAATCGCCTAAATAGGCAGCTCCTTTAAAGTCTACTACCCATTCATTATTGTACAAGAATTTGGTCCTGTACATGGGCATGACTACTTTGGCTATATGCCCGGCTTTACATTGGTATTTTGGCAAAGCTCCTACTACATCTCCCAAACCCCCAGCTTTGGCAACTGGATAGCATTCGGCACTTATATGAACAATCTCCATCTAGTTCAGTTAAAACTTTAATTGCATTCAATTTAGGAATGAATTACCATAAGGGCAAAAAACATTTAAAGTTTTCTGCTTAGTAAATTATATTTATTTTACAGCCTATTCGTTTCATAATCAATCACTCGCTTGCCATGAATCAAAAAACTAACTGGTCCCAATTTGGCACCCTCATTACAGTATTCTTTTTCTGGGGTTTTGTTGCTGCCAGCAACGATATTTTAATCCCTGTTTTCAAAAAAGCATTCACGCTAACACAGTTACAGAGCCAATTAGTGGCTGTTGCCTTCTATGTGGCTTATACAGTAGGCTCTTTGATTTATGTGGGAGTTTCATCTGCCATTGGCGGTGATTTACTCAACAAAATTGGTTATAAAAATGGGATTGCCCTTGGGTTGGGCATTTCTGCTGTTGGAACATTGTTATTTTATCCTGCGGCAAATGGTGAGGGATCTTTTAACCTAATGATCACTGCCCTATTTATTGTGGCCCTTGGTTTTAGTTTACAACAGATTGCAGCCAATCCCCTAGCGGTGGTTATTGGTGATCCCAAAACCGGTTCACAAAGATTGAACATGGCTGGAGGGATCAATAATTTTGGAACTACTATTGGACCCTTGTTGGTAAGTTTTGCCATTTTTGGCAGCGTAAGTAGCGGTAATACCGACGCAAGTATTGAAAGTGTGAAAACACCCTATTTAATCCTTGGTGCCGCTTTTTTATTGGTAGCCCTTTTCTTTAAATTTTCTTCTATTCCCAATAAAATTGATTTGGAAACAGTAGCTGAAAAAGAAGCTGAATCTGGATCAAAAGTATTACATAAAAAGTCTGCCATTCAATACCCTCAATTGGTAATGGGAATGATTGGCATTTTTGTCTATGTGGGTGTAGAAGTTTCTACCGCTAGTAATTTACCTGAATACATGCGCCTACATGTTGGCATTCAAACAGAACAAATTGCGCCATATATTTCTTTGTATTGGGCTAGTTTGATGATTGGTCGTTGGACCGCTTCTGTAGGTGCTTTTGGTGTAAGTGCTGCTAAAGCCAAGGTCTTAAATTTTGTGATGCCTTATTTGGCTTTTGCGGTATTCTTAATTGTCAACACCATTGCCCAACACGATATGACCCAGTTCTATATCTATGGACTAGTGATCATTGCCATGATTGCAGGTGATATTTTGAGTAAGGGAAGCCCTGCTAGAATGTTATTGATCTTCTCCAGCATGGGTATTGTTGCTTTAGTGATAGGTATGCTTACTTCTGGTATGGTTAGTGTATTTGCCTTTATCAGTGTGGGACTATTTTGTAGCACACTTTGGCCTTGCATCTTTACATTGGCTGTTGCTGGATTGGGTAAACATACCAACCAAGGTTCTAGCTTATTGATTATGATGATCATGGGTGGCGGTGTGATTGCAGCTTTACAAGGTTGGGTTGCTGACGATAGTATGTTAGGCATTCAGTATAGCTATATTGTAGGTGCTTTATGTTTTGCATACCTTGCATTCTACGCCATTAGAGTAAAATCTATCTTGAAATCACAGGGTATTGATTATGATGTAAAAACAACTGGCGCTGGACATTAATTTCATTATTAAACAAAAAGACATGGCATCTAATAACGCCGGTATGGAACAATTGGCCATCGGCATAGACATAGGAGGAACAGGTACAAAATTTGGAATTGTTGACAGAGAAGGCAATGTGTTGTTTTCTAGCGAAATGTCTACCAGGGGATTTGATACCATTGAAGCATTTATTGAGGAACTGCACAAGAAAGTGCAACCTTTGATTGACAATGTTGGCGGCACGGGGAGAATTAGAGGGATTGGCGTTGGCGCTCCAAATGGCAATTTTTATACTGGTACTATTGAGTATGCACCTAACCTTCCTTGGAAAGGTATTATACCACTGGCTAAACTAATTCAGGATGAATTCAAATTGCCTGTTGTATTGACCAATGATGCCAATGCTGCGGCTTTGGGAGAAATGAAATATGGAGCTGCCAAAGATTTGAATGATTTTATCATGATCACTTTGGGAACCGGTGTTGGAAGCGGCATTGTAGCCAATGGTAATCTAATTTATGGGCACGATGGTTTTGCTGGAGAATTAGGTCATGTGATAGTGATTCCTGATGGTCGCTATCATGAAGGAACTGGCAAAAAAGGTTCTTTAGAAAGTTATGCTTCTGCCACAGGTGTACGTAATACGGCTATAGAATTATTAGAAAATTCAGATACCCCCAGTTTGCTGCGCGATATTCCAAAAAATGAACTTGATTCCAAAAAAGTGTACGACGCAGCCATGGCTGGTGACCAATTGGCCAAAGACATATTTGACTATACCGGTAAAATTCTGGGCTTAGCGTTGGCAAATTTTGTGATGTTCTCCAGCCCTTCTGCCATTGTTTTATTTGGCGGCTTAACCAAGGCTGGCGATTTAATTTTAAAACCTACCAGAGAGCATATGGAAGCCAATTTGATTCAAGTATTTCAGAACAAGGTGAAAATCTTGGTCAGCCATTTAAAAGAGTCGGATGCGGCAATTTTGGGTGCTTCGGCACTTGCGTGGGATGTGCAGTAAAGAGTTAGAGAAGAGTGAAGAGATAAGAGTGAAGAATGGACGTTGAACTTAGTAAACGAGTTTACCTAAGCTGCGCTTAGGTTTTAGT
>CAMFKK010000420.1 GCA_945957225.1 uncultured Sphingobacteriia bacterium
AAGAGACAGAAATTATGGTGGTGCCGTGGTTACTGCTGGTGGTCTCTTATTTATAGCAGCTACTAAGGATAGTAAGTTTCGTGCTTACAACAAAAGAACGGGGAAACTTTTATTGGAATTGGATTTACCCGCTCCTGGTTTTGCTACACCTGCTGTCTATGAAAAAAATGGGAAACAATATATTGTGATTGCTTGTGGTGGTGGTAAACTCAAAACCAAAACCAGCGATACTTATTTGGCCTTTAGTATTAACAAACCCTGATCATCCCAAAAACTGAATGGTCTTGGTATCTAGTGTAATAAAAATGGTTTCATTTTTTTGTACCTGCTTATTCAACGTATGAATATAAATGATGGTCTCTTCAACTACCAATTCTAATTCATAAAAACCAACCATAAATTGAATATTGCGTACATGTGCGGCCACACCATGATCCACACTGGTAATCTTAAAATTCCCTGGCCGCACAAAGATTTTTTTACCCAAGGGTGCAGTGCCACTATAAGGCAGAAGTAGGTCTGCAATATTGGGAGGCAGAATCTGGTACTTTCCTAAAAGCGAGGCGGTATAAGTATTGCTGGGGTGTTGGTACACATATTCGGGTGCACCTGACTGTACAATTTTTCCATGCTGCATCAACATGATTTCATCGGCCCATGGCAAGATATCTGTTGGGTCATGTGAGACCAAGAGACAGGTGATTTGCAAGGTTTCTCCAATCTCTCTAATCACATCCTTCAGGATATTTTTATGAATCAAATCCAAATTGGAATAGGGCTCATCTAGCAAGAGTAATTTGGGAGAACCTATCAGCAATCGCGCAATGGCAATGCGTTGACGCTCTCCGCCTGACAATTGATCTGTCTTGCGCTTGACCAAATGGTTGATCATGCAAACTTCAAAAATGGCATTGGCCATTTCATCGCTCAGCTTATTGGCATACGAGAGCAATTCTTCTACTCTATAAGCATTCCTGAGTTCAAAATGTTGGGATAGATAAGCAATGTCTGGATGTCCTGGCACTAGTCTAAACTCTGGTCCAAGTACGTGTTTGTCTTGAAAAAAAATCATGCCGTCACTGGGCTGTTCTAGCCCTGCAATCATTTTGAGCAAACTGCTCTTGCCTGATCCGGTTTCTCCCGCAATGGCCAGTTTTTGAAAGGGTGCTTGGGTAAAACTAATCGCATCCACAACGGGTTTGCCGTTCTGTAATTTGCTAATATTATTTACCTCTAAAAAGCCCATGCCTCAAAGATAGGTAAGCCAAGCCGAGTTTTCTATTTGCTAATTACAATGCTGGTTGGGGTTGGTCCACCAATACCCGCTGCGTCATTTGCACGTTTAAGAGATTCTTGTACTTGGGTAAATACGTCTCCAAAATTGGCTTCTAAAGTAAAGGGTCTTAGGCCAAGGGTAATACCACCAGCAATACTAATCACGCTCACAGTTGGTGCAGGATCTTTTAATACCAAGGGATTTGCGTTCATGACTTCTAAAGCAATGGCTTTGGCTTGGTCAATATTGGTATCCCCTGCAAGTAAGACATTGATGTCTACTCGCAAACTACCGTGTTTGGTATAGTTGATAATAGTTCCATTGCTCAAAGAACCATTGGCCAAGATGATGGTTTTATTGTCTCCAGTAAGGAGAATGGTATTAAAGATTTGAATTTCCAGCACGGTTCCTTTTTGTCCACCAGCTTCAATTAGGTCTCCTGTTTTAAATGGTTTGAATACTAAGATTAGTACTCCACCAGCAAAATTAGCCAGTGATCCTTGAAGTGCTAGACCAACAGCCAAACCCATGGCACCAATAATGGCCACAAAGGAGGTGGTTTCTATACCCAACATTCCTGCAACAGTAATCAGCAACAAAACTTTCAAACCCACAGACACCATGCTAGATAAAAAAGACTGTAAAGACGCGTCTACTTTGCGCTGGTTCATGGTCTTCTTGGCCAATTTAGCCGTCCAATTGATGATGGTTAGACCTATGATAAACACCAATAAGGCTGAAATTAATTTTGGGCCAAATCCAAATATCCAGTTTTGTAATTGCGTGGTAAAGCCAGTTAGTTTGTCCATATGGTTTTTTTAAGAAATCTAATATAAGTTATTTCTTTCTAATAGGTAAGGTATTGAATAAGGCAAATTGTAATTGCGGGCGGTTGCCATTTTCAAGCACTTGGTACATAAATCCTGTCTCTAATCGCATTTGATTGGTTAGACCAAATCCAATAGCACCATAGATTCTATCCCTATCAAAAACGGGACTATTTAAATGAAGGAAGATTTCATTGTAGGCAGAGAGATATACGGCATTTTTAACAAGAGCAGGCTTGTTGAAAGGAATATTCAGTCCTAAGAAATAGCGGAATCTAAAACGGAAATTGTTATTGGGTAGGAACCTTTCTTCTAGCCTATAGCGATGTTGTAAGAAAACTTTTCCAAACTGCTGTCTGGTGATAAACTGTTGGTAGAGTCTGTGTTCTGTTGTGTTGTTCTTGGTATTGGTTCCAGCTATATAAGGGTAGGATTGCATAAAAGCATAACCCATAAGTAGGTTATTATTGTTCTCTGTAAGATTATAACCAATCCCAGTTCTGATCAGTAATTGTTCTTCGTCGTCTAATAAATTATAGCTGCGGTATTGACCCTCATGCCACCAGTTCCATTTTTTGTTGATCTGTTTGTTACCAAAATAGATGAGCCAATTGCCAACATCGGATTGTTGGGCTATGGCGTTTAGGGCAATCAATAAAAGTATAATGGTTAGTAGTTGTTTCATAAAAACAAATTAAGTAAAAAAATGCTGTTTAAGGGAGATGCTGGGATTGTTGGCTGCGCCGATATTAATTCTCCAAAAGAGCTTTCCAAAATATGCGAATCATTCCCGCTGGGATTGTTGGCTTCGCCAACTTCCCTCCGCATTGAGCTAGCGCAAAGCTCCTATGCATCTAAAGAGATTTTTTATTGGGAAGATTCGCATTAGGCCTTCTCCAAAAGCCCTCGCTGCGCTCGTGTAAGGCCTTCGCTACGGCGCAATCAAGCAAGCTTGTTGCTCCTTCGCTACGGCCTTACGGTGGCTTTTGGAGAAGGCCTAGTGGTGTGAGTTTCGGACATAAAAAAGCTCCGAG
>CAMFKK010000421.1 GCA_945957225.1 uncultured Sphingobacteriia bacterium
GTATTCTACTGACAAAATCTGCTTCCATTTTGGCAATTTCAGGGGACAATTCGGTTTCAAAATCTAGTAAGGCAAATTCACTCAATGCATCCTGTGATAAACTCACAGATTGAATACCCAACTGATGTTGTTCCAGAATTTCAGCAAGAAACATGGTGGGTTCCAAGGGTTTGCCATCGTTTTTGAAACGACTAAACGAAATCTCTAATTGAATTTCTGCCCTAGTTAGTGCTACATAAAACAAACGCCGCAATTCTTCCTCTTCGCTATGAACGGGGGCAGTGCTAAACATGGTATCTGGCAATTGATAACCTCCCCCTGGCTTGCGTTTTTTCTCCCAATTTGATGCATTGCAACCAGCAAAAAAAACGGCTTCAAACTCCAATCCTTTAGAGCCATGAGCCGTCATAAGGTTGACGCCTTTTTCTGTTCCACTGACTTGCACCAAGGGTAATGCTAGTTCCTCTTTTTCCATTAAAGAGAAAATATTCACCAATTGTTCCAGACTTAATTGAGGGTTTCTTCTTGCTTCTTCTTTGATAAAATCAAATAAGCCACTCAATACCTGCAAGTGCCAGTGTTTGTCAGGGCTTTGCATAATCCAACCCAAGACCTTTGTTTGTTGAATCACTTGCTCAACCAGATTAATCAAACTGCTATTGGCAATAGCAGCTATCAGATTTTCTATAGCAATGCTAACCTGTGCAAAGCCTTTAGCAGGCGCCTGACTAAACAAATCGGGCGCAGGCGCATTGGCTTTTTCTCTGATCTGTTTGCGCAAACTGCTTTTGTTAGGACCATATTTTAAGTCTGCTACTTTGACTGTAATTTCTGCAATTTCCATTGGCGGAATACCAAACCAATTAAAGTGCAAAATTTGAAATAACATTTCCTCACCACCAAACGGAGTGTCCCATTCTGCAGCCAAATATTTTAGAAAAAGAATAATCCTTTGAGCCAAAGGAATCTCCAATAGATTGAGGTTTCGTTTACTATAAACAGGAATCTTTTTCTCTTTGAAGAACTGCGCCAAAGCTTCTCCATATTTATTTTCTTTGTAAATGATCCCAATTTTTCCTGGTGCCATTCCATTTGCCAATAGCGATTCAACTTCTAAACAGATGCCAATCATTTCTTGGCGCATGGATTCGTATTCCTTAATCTTTGGAGGATCTACTATTCCAGCCAGTTTTCCATTAGAGCTAATCAGGTCTTTATTCAAACCCGGCATCTGTTTAATCAAGCGCTCCTGATTCCTATCTATTAGGGTTTTAGCTATATCTAGTATGGGTTGCGTAGACCTATAATTATTGGTCAAAACTACTTTTACTAAATCTGCTTCATATTGTTTGGCTATTGCGGTCATGTTTTCTATGTTGGCACCCTGAAAACGATAAATACTTTGGTCATCATCGCCCACCACAAAAACATTAGGTTGTTCCCAATAATTGATGAGTAATGCTACAATTTTATTTTGGGTGCCACTGGTATCTTGGTATTCGTCTACCAAAATGTAAAGAAATTGTTCTTGATAACGCATGAGCAATGATGGATGTTCTTCAAAGGCCTTGATGACCCAGTTGATCATGTCATCAAAATCATACCTATTTCTATTGCGCATGAGTTGCTGGAATCTATCAAACTCATTTACTGCGGCGCGTAATTTTTCCATTCGCTCACGCTCTTCAGCAATCTTATTTTCTTTTTTGTCACCTGCTTTGAATTGTTTGTAAGCGCGTTTATAAACAAATTCATCCCTGGTTTCAATCTCTGATAAATATGCATCTATCCGTTCATTGATATGCGCAGGAGTCCAGCCTTCTTTCTTCATATTACTAAATAGGTTCTGTAGATTGCCTATTTCATAATAGACATCGCCGCGATAGCGCTTTAATAAATGGTTCTTGGGAAAACTATCTATCAATTGTTTGAATAAGTCAATCCTTTCAAGATCAGAAACAGGATCCAAACTGGTTTTTTCAAATAGAGAAAGATTGTCTTGAATAATATTATTACAAAAAGCGTGAAAAGTATAAATATGCACTTTGTAGGCATCGGCTCCTATAAAACCCAGCAATCTTTTACGCATGGCAACTGCACCCGCATCGGTATAGGTTAAGCAGAGAATATTATCCGGTTGAGCGTCTGTATCCAATAAGATTTTACCAATTCTAGCACCCAAAATCTGTGTCTTTCCAGTACCCGGTCCAGCAATAACCATGACTGGCCCTTCAATGGTATCTACCGCTTTTTGCTGCTCCTTGTTTAGGCCGGTATACACATCTAAAAACCGGGCTTTTTGTTCTTCCTGATTAGTCATAGGTTAAAGATAATCAAACATCCTTGCCCAAATAATTTATCAAAATTCCAGCTAAACCAAACATTCTGGGTCAAATACTGTTGTACTTGCAAACAATCAAGATGTCTCAGACCTATTCTATTAAAACTGTTCAAAAAATCCCTGTTTCTTTAGACCAAGCATGGGACTTTTTTAGCAAACCGGATAACCTGAAAGACATTACCCCCAGCAATCTTGGATTTCTCATCAAGTCTAAGCACCATGGCGCTACCATGTATCCAGGTCAAATTATTGAATATACGGTAAAACCCATCTTAGGCATACCCCTGTATTGGATGACAGAGATTACAACCGTAGCTGACCGCGCTTATTTCATTGACGAACAAAGATTTGGGCCTTATACCCTTTGGCATCACCAACACCATTTCAAAGCCATTGAAGGAGGTGTTGAAATGACCGATATTGTACATTATCGCTTGCCACTTTGGATTTTGGGAGATATTGCCAATACACTATTTGTTCAATCACAATTACAAGGAATTTTTGACTATCGCTTTTTTGCAACTGAACAAAAATTTGGTCAATGGCCGGGTGGTCAAGAAAAAATAGTCCAATTCAATTGATAGCAACTATTTGCGTTTTTAAAATTACCTTTAGTCTGCGGCAAATCACTAAAAAACCAAAACTGACGCATTTGGATGCAACAAAATACCTTAAAACAATTATCTGAAGTCCTGGGGCTTAGTATTTCTACCGTTTCCAGAGCTTTGAAAGACCATCCAGATATCTCTGAAAAAACAAAAGCCCGTGTAAGGGAATTAGCCAATGCATTGGA
>CAMFKK010000422.1 GCA_945957225.1 uncultured Sphingobacteriia bacterium
CAAATATTCCTTCTCTTCCCAGATTAATGAAACAACGGTTCTAAACCTCGCTTTTCTATTTTGTTGATTTGCTAGATTAGTTAAAAGTAGGTTGATATTGTCTTGAAAATTCCTACCCTCACCAGCATATCTAGCACTCTTGACTCCGGGTTCACCGTTTAAAGCATCCACTTCTAAACCTGTATCTTCACTAAAACAGTTTTTGGCTGTAAGCCGATAAATGGTAGTAGATTTTTCCGAAGCGTTGGCTTCCAAACTATCATGAGGTTCTGGTATGTCAATATCAATTCCTGCTTCTGATAATGTGATAATCTCAAATGGATCAGACAAAATAGATCTGATTTCCTTAACCTTGTTTTGGTTATTGGTAGCAAAGACCAGTATAATGGATTGATTAGACATCTTTTTTGCTTTTGTTAATGGAATATACAACATGCCTACTTAATGGTTGTTTCATGGGTAATTTGGGGTGTTCAAATTCTCCCCATTTTTGCATGCCTAATTTCTTCATCAGATTTTCTGATGGCAGATTGCTAGTAGCTGTGAATGAAAATATTTCTGTTAATCCAATTTCATTAAATGCAAAATTAAGACAGGCTGTTGCAGCTTCAAAAGCATAGCCTCTTCTCCAATAGGGGCTTGCAATTCTCCAACCAATTTCTACACATGGAGTAAACTCAGCATCAAATTTGGGAAAACCCAATCCGGTAAAGCCTACCAAACAACCCTCTTTTTTTAATTCCAATGCAAATAGTCCATATCCTTTTTCTTGAATCTCTGCCTGCATGTTTTGTAAATGATTGCTACTTTCTTCCTTTGATAAAATAGTAGGAAAATGCTCCATTACTTTAGGGTCTGCATTCATGCTTGCATAGGCTGATAAATCTTCCAATTCCCATTGTCTTAATAAGAGTTGATTGGTTTCAATAAAAACTTGTTTTGACATAGTAATATTTCCGCTATCAGAGTTGAAATAAGATTTTCAAACTATTCCAAAGTTTGGTCTTTTCTGCTTTTGATTCCGCATTGTCAGCTTCCATTTTAATGAGAGAAGGAGCAAATAAAAATCTACATTGAGCATAGTCTTGCACTTGGTAAACTGGAATAGTAAATGGTAGTTTCAATTCCTTGGGAGATATATCAAAGACCAATACTATTCTAGGATTTGATTGTTTTTTTAATTCATCAAAACCCAGGGGATAAATTTTAAAATTAACAAGTGCAATATCACCCAGGTTTAATTTACATGCACTTAACACATTTGACAAGAATTGTAAATGCTTATCATTGATATATGGCACAGTATCTTCTTTAACCATTACCGTAATCTGTTTACCATTATTACCCAAGTACCAGGTTTTGCCTGGTTCTGGTACAACAGTTTGAGTTTTGGTTTTTTCTGGAACAGGGTTTTCTGTACTTGTTTTTACAGATATTGGATTAGCGGGTATAGGTGTTATTGTCTTTTGAATGCTTGGACTAGCAACTGATTCCTGTTTTGAAGGAGTTGGAATCTTATTTGCCGCCGGTTTATCTAAGATGGGTTCCTCAATTTTTTCTATTGGAATAGGCTTAGGTCTTTCTTTTGCAACCACATCATTACCCACAACCAAATTATTCCCATAAAGGTTGGCAATAACAAAGTCTGGTAAGGTGATTTGGTTGTTTGACATAAGTTTTACAATATTAACGATTGTTAGTTTTTATTTTTTTCGTTTATTTGCAACAAATATAAAACTATGGTAGCAGCGGCAGGGATAAAGATTACAAAAGTATCGGTTAGCAAATTGTTGACGATGAGTCTTGAAAACATTCCTTTTGGAAAGTATTTCACAGACCATATGTTAGAGGCAGATTATGTAAATGGAGCATGGACCAATGTTTCAATCAAACCCTACCAAGCATTGCAATTAGACCCTTCTTTGGCGGCCATTCATTATGGTCAATCCATTTTTGAAGGTATTAAAGCCTATAAAAATCAAGAAGGGGAGGCGGCCATTTTTAGACCAGATGAAAATTTCAAAAGATTCAATCTGTCTGCAGAAAGAATGTGTATGCCACAAGTGCCCGAGGAAATCTTTATGGAAGGCATGCGCCAGTTAATTGAATTGGATAAGGATTGGATTCCTAATATGAAGGATCATGCTTTATATATCCGTCCCTTTATGTTCTCTACTGATGCATTATTGGGTGTTAGACCTTCAGAGTCTTATAAGTTTTTAATTATTTTAAGTCCAACTGGTCCTTATTATGCCAAACCCATGAAAATTTTGGTAGAGGAAAATTATACCCGTGCTGCTCCGGGTGGGGTAGGGTTTTCTAAGAATGCGGGTAACTACGGTGGTAGTATGATGGCTGCAAAAATGGCCAATAAGCAAGGCTATGACCAGGTTTTGTGGACCGATGCTCATGAACACAAATGGTTGCAAGAAGTGGGTATGATGAATGTGTTTTTCTTGATCAATGGAGTAGCTATTACACCCTCCCTAGAAGAAGGAACTATTTTGCACGGGGTTACTAGAAAATCAGTGATGACCTTGCTAAAAGAAATGGGAATTAAAGTGGAAGAGCGTAGAATCAATGTTGATGAATTAGTAGCAGCATATCAGTCTGGCCAATTGCAAGAAGTATTTGGTACTGGAACTGCGGCAACTATTGCTCCTATTCAGGAATTAAAATACAAGGATCATGTGATGCCATTTGATCTAAGCAAGTTTACGGTTTCTCCTGCTATCAAACAGCAATTAGATGATATCAAGGAAGGAAGAGTAGCAGATATCCATGGATGGATGTACAAAATATAATTTGTCACAAACTTTCTCAAAGCCCCGATGATTCGGGGCTTTTTTTTGCAATCAAACAGTAGTTTAGAATATCTTATTAATTAGGTTTCCAATTATTTGGGAAGACCTTCCCAACTGTTGCAAACTAGCAGCTCCTTGGGCATTACTACAAAGGATCAGTTTGTCATTGGTGGTCAGTACAGCAAAAGACTCCAAGACAACAGTACCGGGATCAGACCCACCCGGTATTTGCAAAGCACTGTTTAATCCAATCATGGCACCTCCTTTTAAGGTTAATTTTTTTATAGTAGCCGTATCCCCATCCAACATTAAAG
>CAMFKK010000423.1 GCA_945957225.1 uncultured Sphingobacteriia bacterium
CCTATCTTGTTACCAATGTTGATTGCAGGTTTGGGAATTCTATTCTCCATCTTTGCCACCTTCTTTGTTAAGATCAGTGATAGTGCTGGTTTGAGTACACAGAAAGTACAAAATGCTTTGAACATGGGTAACTGGGGTTCTATTATCATCACCGGTGTTGCCTGTTATTTTTTGGTGAATTACTTGATGCCAGAACATATGTTGTTGCGTGGATTTGATTTTACGCCTAATATGATATTTGCAGCCATTTTAGTTGGTCTTGCAGTTGGTACATTAATGAGTATGATTACTGAATACTATACTGCAATGGGCAAACGTCCCGTGATGAGTATCATTCGTCAGTCTTCTACTGGGCACGCTACTAATATCATTGGTGGTTTGGCTGTAGGTATGGAATCTACCATGTTACCTATTTTGGTATTGGCTGGTGGTATCTATGGTTCTTATTACTGCGCTGGTTTGTATGGTGTTGCCATTGCTGCTGCTGGTATGATGGCCACTACTGCTATGCAATTAGCCATTGATGCATTTGGACCAATTGCGGATAACGCAGGAGGTATTGCAGAAATGAGTGAGTTACCAAAAGAAGTTCGTGAGAAAACAGATATCCTTGACGCCGTAGGTAATACTACTGCAGCAACTGGTAAAGGTTTTGCTATTGCATCTGCTGCTTTAACAGCACTTGCTTTGTTTGCAGCTTTTGTGGGAATTGCAGGTATTAACGGTATTGATATTTACCATGCCGATGTTTTGGCTGGTTTGTTTGTTGGTGCTATGATTCCATTTATCTTCTCTTCATTAGCCATTCGTGCAGTGGGTGAAGCAGCTATGGCCATGGTAGAAGAAGTGCGTAGGCAGTTCCGTACCATTCCTGGTATTATGGAAGGTACTGGTAAACCTGAATATGATAAATGTGTGGCTATTTCAACTGAAGCGTCTTTGAAAAAAATGATGTTGCCAGGTGCTATTGCCATTCTATCCCCATTGATTGTTGGTTTTATTTTTGGACCAGAAGTATTGGGTGGATTCTTAGCAGGTGCTACCGTTAGTGGTGTGCTTATGGGAATGTTCCAAAACAATGCAGGTGGTGCTTGGGATAATGCCAAGAAATCATTTGAGAAAGGTGTTGAGATCAATGGAGAAATCTATTACAAGAAATCTGAACCACATAAGGCTTCTGTAACTGGTGATACTGTAGGTGATCCATTTAAAGATACTTCTGGACCTTCTATGAATATCTTGATCAAATTAATGTCTATTGTTTCTTTGGTAATTGCTCCTACATTGGCTCAATTGCATAAGTCTAAGGCTGCGCCGATGGTAGAAAAGAAAATTGAAATGACTATTAGTGCTACTACTAATGATTCTACTAAAACCAGTGCAACTATTACAGCTACGGGTGATGATTACAAAGCTTTAATTGAAGCCATAAAAAAAGATGGTTTTCAAGTAGCTGGTAAATTAATGGTAGAATTAAAAGATGGTAAATTGAGTATCAATGGTAAAGAGCAGGATGCTGCTACTCTAGCCAAATACCAGTCTTTGTTCAATGGTAAGGATCAATTGAATATCAATATCAACGAAGAAGAAATCAAGAAATAAGTCTTCAAAGACGCTAATAAAAAATCCCGAATCATTGATTCGGGATTTTTTTATGTATTAATTAGAATAGAATTACCATAAATTCCTTGGACACCAATCACCATAACGGTTGCCAATTAAAAATCCAATCAGGATTTCATGGGTTCCCTTACTCACGGTATTGAGTTGAGAGGTTTGCAAATCATAAGAATAACCCACATTAATGGTGCGGCTAATATTCAAACCAACCATACCCGCAATTCCGTCTTGGTATCTATAAGAAGCGCCAGCCCAGATGAGGTCTTGGTATTGGAATTTGGCATTTACATCAAAACCCATTGGCAAGGGGCTTACATACCTAATTAAAGTTGAAGGCAAAAAACTCACGTCATCACTTAACTGAAATCGCATACCTGCACTTAAGAACAAATGTGGTACTAGTTTACCTCTTTCAAGATAAACCGTGTTATCAGAAAATGCAATCTGTTGGGGTATAATTTGCTGTGCGGATAGACCTATAAAATAATCTGCAGAATAGAGCCAAAGACCAGCACTAATATCTGGTTTAATGGTATTGATTAATCCACTTCCAGCTACGGCTGGATCTACGGTAGTAGTTCCAAAATTTAGTTTACTTGCGTCAAGACTCATATTGGTAAAACCCGCTGAAACACCTGCAGACAAACTGGTTGTAGGTGATAGTCCCAAATGGTATGCATAAGTACCGTAAGCAGCAAATCTATTCAAGGGACCTGTTTTGTCATTGAGCATGGTAAATCCTACGCCATGATGCGGATCAGGTGCCGTATAATTGCGCCAGTAATTAGCACCTCTAGGATTTTCTCCCGGGGTTCTAAAACTAGTGGCGTTGTCATTAGCATAAGCAGCTTTTTTCAATGGCCCATGCAAGGTAAAATAAGTAGTTACCGGAGCGTCTTGCAAACCCACCCATTGCATGCGGTGACTGATTTTCATGTCCCAATAATTTTCAATTCCAGCTACTGCCGGATTAATCAAATAATTATTCAGGATGTATTGGGTATAGTAAGGTCTTTGCTGTGCAGCAAGTCCTCCCCATAGTATGATTCCCAAAAACAATATTTTAAATTTCAACTGCATAATCTATTTGATAATGGTCACTGATCCTTGAATGGTAGCCCTTCCATTCTTAGGGTTGATAATATAATAATAGGTTCCTATTGGCAAAGCTACTCCATTGAATGTTCCATCCCATTGTGTGGTATAGCCATTAGAACTAAATACTTTTTGTCCATATCTATTAAACACATCTACGGTTGCACCTGGATAAGACTCAAGGTATTCTATTTTCCAAGTATCATTGATGCCATCCTTATTTGGAGAAAAAGCATTGGGAACCAAGGGTGCTAACAACAGTTTGATGAAAATCTCATCTGATACAGTACAATTGCCTATTCCTGTTAGGGTCAATTTGTAGGTGATATCGCCCAGCGGTGTAGAAATAGGAACCCTTGCTGTCTCTGAACTCAAATACAGAGATGGGGTCCAGAGATATT
>CAMFKK010000424.1 GCA_945957225.1 uncultured Sphingobacteriia bacterium
CCCCTCGACTAGTCGTCGGCAGCGTCAGATGTGTATAAGAGACAGGTCTTTAACATGAAGACTTCTTCAGTTGCACCAACTCATTTAACCAAATTGCATCCTGAATGGTTTTTGGAATATGGAGGCAAAAAATATTTTAATCCAGCATTGCCAGAAGTACAACAACATACAGCCAGAGTAGTCAGAGATATTGTAAGTAGATATGATATTGACGCCATTCATATGGATGATTATTTCTATCCTTACAGAATTGCAGGAAAGGAATTTCCTGATCAAGCTTCTTACCTGCAATATGGCAGAGGTATGAACAAAGAAAATTGGCGTAGAAGCAATGTAGATTCAGTTATTAAAATATTGTACCAAACTATTAGAGCCACTAATCCACGAGTAAAATTTGGGATTAGTCCTTTTGGAATTTGGCGTAACAAAAGCCAGGATCCCATGGGTAGTGATACCAAAGGTGGACAAACCAATTACGATGATTTGTATGCCGATATTTTACTTTGGTTAGAAAAAGGCTGGATTGATTATGTAGTACCACAGCTCTATTGGGAACGCGGACATAAATTAGCGGATTATGATGTGCTATTAGAATGGTGGAACCAACATAGTTATGGTAAACAATTATTTATAGGCCATGGCTTCTACAGAGCTGGAACAAATAGTTCATGGAGAAATCCAACAGAATTGCCAAAACAATTGGAACTTTTGCGTAATTATTCCACCACGCAGGGATCTGTATATTTTAATAGTAAGGTCTTTGAAAAAAATCCCAATGGTTGGAATGACTCTCTCAAAAATAATTATTACTACTACCCCGCCTTAGTTCCACCCATGCCTTGGATTGATGATGCTATTCCGGATCAACCAACGGTTACCAAAAAAACTGGAGGGATGTTTCATTTAGAAAACAATGGCGCAGAAACCATCAAGGCATTTGCGGTCTTTATTCTGGATCAGGGACTTCCTGTAAAACTAGTTAACGCGCAACTGGTACAATTGGTAGTGAGCAACAAATCAGCTTTGTTAGACCTTTCAAAAGTGCCAGATACAGAAGGTAAAAGAATTTGTGTGGCATCGGTAGATAGGAATAATAATGTGAGTCAATTACTGGAGTTGAAATAATACATTGACATTTGTTTCAAATTAAGATATGCAGACAATACTCATTATAGATGACGAGGAAAAACTGAGAAACCTATTATGTAGGATCATCAGTTTAGAAGGTTATCAGGTATTGGAAGCGGCTGATTTAAAGTCTGGACTCAAGTTACTTGACCGGCACTTAATTGATTTAGTATTATGTGATGTAAAACTTCCGGATGGGAATGGTGTAGATTTTGTAACAACTTTAAAAACAAAAAGACCAGATATTGAAGTAATTCTCTTAACTGCATATGGAAATATTCCCGATGGAATTAGGGCAATGAAAAATGGTGCTTTTGACTATATTACCAAGGGTGACGATAATGACAAGATTTTACCATTGATTCAAAAAGCAATGGAAAAAGTGCATTTGCACAAAAGGCTATCGAATCTAGAAAAAAGGGTCAATGAAAAATTCGGCTTTGAAAAAATATTGGGCAATTCCCCTTTAATAAAAGAAGCTATTGAATTGGCTAAAAAAGTTGCACCAACAGATACCAGTGTATTATTATTAGGTGAAACAGGAACTGGTAAAGAAGTATTTGCACAAGCCATTCATGCTTATAGTAATAGGGCTAGTCAACCTTTTATTGCTCTAAACTGCAGTGCTTTTTCGCATGAATTATTAGAAAGTGAATTATTTGGGCATCAAATTGGTTCGTTTACTGGAGCTGTCAAAGACAAAAAAGGGCTGATTGAAGAAGCCAATCATGGAACTTTGTTTTTAGATGAAATTGGCGAAATGCCCATTTCATTACAAGCAAAATTGCTTCGGTTTTTGGAGACTGGTGAATTTCTAAGAGTGGGTGCCAATAAAACTGGAATAGTCAATGTTAGAATTATTGCAGCAACCAATAGAAGTTTACTTGACGAAATTGCAAATAAACAATTCAGAGAAGATTTATATTATCGCTTATCTGGATTTATTATCAATTTACCCAGCTTAAGAGATAGAAAAAAAGACATTCCAATTTTAGCAAATTATTTTCTTGAAAAATTTGCAAGGAAAAACAATTCTTTGGTAAAATCTATGAACACAGATTTTCAAGAACAATTACAAAAACATATTTGGAAAGGTAATATTAGGGAGCTAAAAAACATCATAGAACGAGCAGTTATATTAGCTGATTCTGAAATTTTAAGTTTGAAGAATCTTCCCTTAGATCTGCAATCAAACAAAATAAGCCAAGGAATTGGCCAGACTAGCTCCTTTGAATTGGCAATTGCAGAAAAACACCATATTCAACAAGTGCTAATCCATACAAATGGAAATAAGACGGAAACAGCCAGGCTTTTAAATATTGGCTTGTCTACACTCTACAGAAAAATTGAAGAATACGGCTTATAATTATAACCCAAAACCCTTTCATTTTGAGAAAACCCTTTCATTTTGGAAGGGTTTTTTATTGACCAAATTTGCTCCAAAATAAATATTGTATCTAAAACCCTTACTGGGACTAGATTTTAACCAAAGGCTTTCAATAATTAAGATTCGGGCATGCCAATTGTCATTTTCAAACCAAACTATTGAATATGACAACTCTTTATTTGATTTTGGCAGGTCTAGTTTGCTTTGCCCTTTTTTACAAATCCATCAAATTTTTTGAAAACATTTAATCCAAAAACATGCTTGTAGTATTTGCTATTGCCATACTAGTCTTTTGTTATATCTGCTATGTATTGGTAAAACCTGAAAAATTCTAAAATTAAAAACATGAATACTGAAATAGCCGGAATTATTCTAATGTTTGTTCTACTTGTTGTATTGGCCATCCCTTTGGGAAAGTATATTGGAAAAGTGTTTTCCGGCCAAAAAACAGTCCTTGATCCAATTTTTAGTCCACTAGAAAGGTTCTTATTCAAATTAACAGGCATCCAACCTGAAAAACAATTGAACTGGAAACAAAATCTAATGGCACTATTGACCATTAATTTGATATGGTTTCTACTTTCCATGTTGGTATTGATGA
>CAMFKK010000425.1 GCA_945957225.1 uncultured Sphingobacteriia bacterium
TCTCAAATTGGCCTTCCTATGAAATAGCGAATAGTATTAGATAGTTATTGGTAACAATCTACCTATTTTTTGAAATTGATTTTTTGATATAGCTCCAATTCAATGATGCTGATTTTTCCTGCTGATGCTTTTTCATTGGTAGGAATACCATCGTCCAATTTTTTTCCGTTGATTTCCACCTGTTCTGTTTGGGTGGATTTACTATTCCCCCAAAGTGCAATCCTTAATACAGTACCTTGATTGGGCGGCAATTGAATACTGGTATAACCCAAGCCCATTGCTGTATTGCCACGGAATAATTCTTTGCCATCTACACTAATGACTATGGGATAGGATCTGGTTCGAAAATTGTTTAGTTTCATCACAATTTCATCTACGCGCTGTGATTTACCTAAATCATATTCTATCCAAGCTGTCTCAAGTTTTCCATCATTTGACCAATCTGTTTTTTCGTTGTCATCAAAACTCAAAGATGCATTGCTTGCATTAGCCCCTGCGGTAACAGCATGAATAGCAATGGGCAATCTTGTTATTTGATAAGACGGTGTTAATGGGGTTGGTCCTTTATCTAAAATGCCTTTTAATCCTTGACTAGGCAACTCGGTAGCCAAACCGTTTTGCACTTGGAAGGAACTTGACTCAAGGGATAATTGAGCAGCTAATAAACCGGGTGAAACCGCTTTGATGGTAATTTTTCCAGGTATGGTACCAGACCTTATAATTACCCGATTGACCCCACATTCTACTGGCAATATTTTGGTAAGAAGATAATTCTCCGGACCCTGTGCCATTCCTCCACGCCACTCTGCTGGCCCTTCCATACTAAATGAAATTTCATTGAATGCCGTAGGACACCTATTACCTTCTTTGTCTACCACTTCTACTTCTACTAAGGCTAGATCGGCAGCATTGGCTTTAAAATCAACACCAGAATTAATTTGATGTAGTCTAATAGCAAAAGGATTGCCCGCTGTTTTGTGTTCTGTGCTACAAACTATGTTGTTTTGAGCATTGTATCCTACCGCTGTTATTTTACCAGGGACCCATGCAACATTTTTAAAATGAAAAAGAAATTGCTTTGTTCTTACACCATACCCTATTGATTTACCATTGACAAATAACGCTACATTATCCGTATTTGAAATTACTGTAATGTCTTTTACTACCCCATGAGCATAATTCCAATGACCAGGAATATGAATAGCGGGATGCTCAGTATCTACCCAACCATCCCAAATCACTTTGTGCGCATAGTATCCATCTTTAGGAATTCTCAAAGCATCTACTTCACCACTTCTTCTATAGTTTTCTGCACCCCTATAATGCGTATTGCTTTCTGAGAAAATAATATTTACGCCGCCTGCATTAACTCTTTTACCAGTGCCGGGTCTTTCTTTCCAATAATCATACCATCTAACTACATTCTCTATAGCATGAGCGTCTTGGTTGTGATTATAGATACTGGCGTCTTCTCCTTTGTACAATGGCCCCTCTCCTTCTTTGTGAAACGGTGGTGAATATTCATCCCAATATTTTCTTAAACCCTCGTCTCTGGAATATTCCATTTGCCATAAAGGCTTAGTAGCACTTTTATTGATGTATAACATTTCTCCACCGTACTCTGCGGTTTTACTATCCAACATTTCTCTTGAGCCAATGGCCCTTCCACCATATAAGTCAAAACTGTCTCTAATAGCTATCATTTCTTTCATGTGCTGCTCGCTGATGCCCTTATTACCACACTCATAAAACACTATGCTGGGATTATTTCTATTATACACAATGGCATCTCTCATGACTTCTAAACGTTGTTGCCACCTACGGCCATCAACGTCTTTCTCCGAATCTCCTGCGGGCATGGCTTGCATGAGTCCCACCCGATCACAACTTTCCACGTCTTGTTTCCAAGGCGTAACATGCATCCACCTGACCAAATTAGCATTGGAAGCCACCATTAGATGATTGCTGTAATCACTCATCCATGCAGGAACAGATAACCCTATTGCTGGCCATTCATTGTTGGTGCGTTGGGCATATCCTTTTAGCTGAATAGGGCGATTGTTCAAGGAAAGCATTCCTTTTTCAAAAGCTGTTTTTCTAAAGCCTGTGATTGTTTCTACTTCATCTACTGTTTTTCCATTGACTTTAATAATGGTCTGTACTTTATATAAATAGCCATAACCCCAACTCCAAAAATGAAGTCCTGTCATTTTTTTATTGGCAACAAGTTCTTTGGTTTCATCGGCTGCAAGACTAACATTAGCAGTTTCCATGGTTGAAACTAATTTTCCGGTAGCCTGATCAAAGAGATTTACTTGCAACTGGATCATTTTGGAAACTGCAAGTTCATTTTTAATCTGGGTTTGCACATGAATATTGGCAGTTCCAGATGCTATGTCAAACTCATTGGCATATACATATACCCCGCTTGTTTTAAAACTAGAATACAAGGGCAGTGTCTGGTAAATTTTTTCAGTAATATGCAAATAAGCATTCTTGTTTATTCCGCCATAGTTGGCATAAAAGTTTTTATCATTCCATTGAAATCCACTCCTGGTAGCTATTTCATGGTAGTTCCAAGAATTATCAATCCGTACCGCTAATACATTATCAGCATCAAATAATACTGCTTTACTAATATCAAAGCCAAATGCCATAATCCCGTTCTCACTGATTCCAATTGGTTGACCATTCAAATAGAAATTACCCGCCTGTCTGATTCCTTCAAATTCCAAGAATACTTTTTTCCCTTTTTGTGATGGATTCAATTTAAAATGTTTGCGATACCAACATATTCCCGTTCCAAGGTCTTGGATGGGTTTCTTAAAAGCATCATCCTCATTAAAAGCGTGCGGCAGGCTAATAGACTTCCATCCCTTTTCATCTATTTGAGTTTTCATAGCTAGACTATCATCGCCCATTTTAAATATCCAACCTGGGTTAAAATTATATTTGATTCTAGGCTTTACTACTGATTGAGATTTCAATCCAATCATATTACTTAATAGAATCAATTGTGCAATAAGGAGTACTAGTTGCTTTTTCATAATCAAACTTCTATAAAAAAGAAGCCGTCTCAATACAAATTGGGGCGGTTTTCTTTTGTTTGAGATT
>CAMFKK010000426.1 GCA_945957225.1 uncultured Sphingobacteriia bacterium
GGTTCTGAAAAATCTTATATTACCATTGCCACAGTTAGACCTGAAACCATATTAGGGGATGCAGCTATTTGTGTGCATCCAGATGACGAACGATACAAACATTTACACGGCAAGTACGCGTTTGTTCCCTTAATCAACAGAAGAATTCCCATAATTCCTGATGAATATGTTGCCATTGACTTTGGAACAGGTGCCTTAAAAGTAACCCCTGCTCATGACATGAATGATTATCAACTGGGTCAGAAATACCAGTTAGAAATCATTGATACCATGAATGATGATGGCACCATGAATCAAAACGCCCAATTATTTATAGGGCTTGATAGATTAGAAGTAAGAAAACTCATTGTTCCAGAATTGGAAGCCGCTGGAAATTTGGTAAAAATTGAAGAATACACCAATCAGGTTGGATTTAGTGAGCGAACAGATGCCATGGTGGAACCCAGATTAAGTTTACAATGGTGGGTGAGCATGAAAGAATTGGCCACCCCAGCTTTGTCTGCAGTAATGGATGAGGAGATTCATTTTCATCCAGCAAAATTCAAAAATCTTTACCGTCATTGGATGGAGAATATCAAGGACTGGTGTATTAGCCGCCAATTATGGTGGGGACATAGAATTCCAGCTTACTATGCTCCTGATGGAAGATTTGCAGTAGCAAGTTCTGCTGAAGAAGCGTTAAAACAATTGAGTAACGCTGAAAACCCCTTGACCATTGACCAAATAAAGCAGGACGAAGACTGTTTAGATACCTGGTTCTCCAGTTGGCTCTGGCCCTTTGAGGTATTTAAAGGATTATCGCAACCAGGGAATAAAGAGTTGGCTTATTACTACCCTACCAATACTTTGGTAACCGCACCAGAAATTATTTTTTTCTGGGTGGCAAGGATGATCATGGCTGGTTACGAATTCCAAGGCAAAAAACCCTTTACAGATGTATACTTTACTGGAATTGTAAGGGATAAACAGGGCAGAAAAATGAGCAAGAGTTTGGGGAACTCTCCAGACCTACTAGGATTGATAGACAAATATGGGGCTGACGCAGTAAGATTTGGGATTATGATTGCTTCTCCCGCTGGTAATGATTTATTATTTGATGAATCGGCACTAGAACAGGGTAGAAATTTCAACAACAAATTGTGGAATGCCCTGAAGTTGATCAAGATGTGGGAAGAAAGAACTGGCGCGGCAACTGAAAATCATGATCAACAATTATTTGCCATTAATTGGTTTGAAAATAGACTAAATACAGTTAGAACAGAGGTAGAAGGATTGATGGAACAATTCCGATTGAGTGAGGCATTAAAAATCATTTACTCCTTAATCTGGGACGATTTTTGTTCATGGTACTTAGAATGGATAAAACCTGGTTTTGAACAACCCATTGATGCCAATTTGTACCAAAAAACAGTTGGCTTCTTTGAGGAACTCATGCAGCTTTTGCATCCCTTCATGCCATTTATTACTGAAGAAATCTACCATTTACTGGACGAGCAAACGGATGACCTTTGTGTTAAACAAAATAAGCCACTGGTTCATGAAAACGTCTCTATTACTGCTGCAGGTGTATTATTGAAGCAAGTAATTTCCGCTTTGCGCGATGCTAGAAATAAAAATCAGCTCAAGCCCAAAGAATCAATTGACTTACATATTCAAACAACCAACCCATTAAGCTATCAAGCTATTGAAGCCATTTTAGCCAAACAAGTAAACGCTAAGAGCATTCAATATACCCAGGAATCAGTTGGAAATAGTATTGTGGTAGCTGTTGAAAAAGACAAATTCTTTATTGAAACTGAAAAACAATTAGACGCAAGTAATTTAAAAGTTGAATTACTAAAAGACCTGGAGCACCAACGAAATTTCTTAGAAGCGGTAACTAAAAAGCTTTCTAATGAACGATTTGTTCAAAATGCCAAGCCAGAAATTGTGGCTTTGGAACAAAAGAAACAATCTGACGCCCAAGCTAGGATTAAAACCATTGAAGAAAGCTTATCTAATTTGAATTGATGACAATAAGATCCTTTGCCCTATTTGTTGTCATCCTTTGTTTATTTGTTCCGGCAAAACAAACATATGCTCAGAATTGGGATATTAATTTATTGAAAAGCATCAACCCTTCCCAACCTGATAATCAGTTTTGGAAGTCGGTTACAAGTACTGCAAAACCCTTGGCTGTTGCGGCACCTATTAGCATGTTTGCTGTTTCTTTAATCAACAAAGACAAACAATTAAGGGCTAATGCCTACAAAATGGCTGGTAGCTTGCTGATTACTGCTGTATTAACAGAAGGAATTAAAAGAACATTAAATAGAGATAGACCTTTTGTAACCTATCCACAAGAGGTGTTTCCTAATACTATAGATGAAACGGGCAAATCCATGCCTTCCGGACATACAGCCTTTGCTTTTACAACAGCCACATCACTGTTTACTGCTTACCCCAAATGGTATGTTGGGTTACCCCTTTATGCTTGGGCAACTTCTGTTGGCTATAGCCGTTTATATTTGGGCCAACACTACCCTTCTGATGTTTTATTGGGGGCCGTAGTTGGAACCGGATCGGCCTTGGCCAGTAATTGGTTATACAAAAAAATGACCCACAAAAAATCAAAACAAAAAGCACCAGTAATCAATTAGTCTTAATACACCAGAACATGGGTTTGTTTGATAATACCCATCACAAATACGCTTTGTACATGGCCAATATTCTCCGCTTGGCTGAGCTTGTTTACGTGAAAATTATAATACGCATCCATGCTTTCCTCTACCACTTTTAGCATAAAATCAAATTCTCCAGAAATATTATAACACTCTATTACCTCATTCATTTCTTGAATGCTTTTGATAAACTTAGCACCTGCGTTTTTGTTATGTTGTTTGAGTGAAACATAACAAATGACCATCAGCCCTTTTTTTACTTTAGCATGATCTACCAATGTAGCATATTGTTTAATGATACCAGATTCCTCCATTCGCTTAATTCTTTCATGAACTGGCGTTGTACTTAAATGAACTTTGTCTGAAATCTCTTTGACTGTTGCCCTAGCATTTAATTGCAGTATTCTAAGTATGGCAAGGTCCTTTTCATCCAATGAAAAACTATTGGTAGTG
>CAMFKK010000427.1 GCA_945957225.1 uncultured Sphingobacteriia bacterium
GATGTGTATAAGAGACAGCAATAGGCATCTAAATGAATTTCAGGGATTCTTTCAGGACTACAGTATTTAAGTGCATTAGAGAGGAAATTGTATAAAATGCTTTCTAAATAGGCAGGGTTATATTTGATGATAAAATTATCAGGGATTCTATTGAGGACAATAGCTTCTTTACTATGAATAATTTCTTCTAACATCTCAGTAGCTTTAGAAGCATATTCATATAAATTTAGCTCTTCAAGATAAATATTTACATTACTATTGATTTGCACAATTTCATTTAAGTGCAACATGGTAGATTCAAAATTTTCAGAAACAATGCGCAGGTTGTCCATCAATAGTTTTTTCTCTTCTTCTGTTTTAGATAAACCTAAGAAACGTACTATCGACTTTATATTTCCTGCATGTGATCTTAAGTTATGAGAAACTATATAAGAGAAATTCAGCAAACGGGTATTTTGATCGCTAACCAATTGTAAACTTTTGTTCAAAGAAAACTCTACTTTTTTTCTTCTGGAAATATCAATAAATCCAGATAGTTTCATCAGTCTTCCATTTAAATTAATCAATTCAGACGATAACATTACATCAATTGGTTCACCAGATTTTGTTAAGAACCTAACTTCTCTGTTATTGATTCTACCTTCTTGTTTGTACTCTTCAATAATATCATTTCTGTCTTGAATATTTTCGTAGAAATCCATGGTTTCTTTGCCAATCAATTCATCCATAGAATAGCCCATTAGCTCTGATAATTTCTTATTGGCTAAATGAATTCTATTGGTTTCATTGTCCACCAATAAAATGGGAACTGGATAGAACTCAAAAATCTGTTGAAGATTTTGTTCGGTAGCTGTTTGAGCTTTTTGAAGATTAATTCTATTGGTGATATTGCTAAAAGTGCAGATGACAAACTCAATCTCTCCTGCTTCATCTAAAACAGGAACAGCATTTATGTCTAACCATACAAATTCTTCCTTTGAAGGTCTGTAAACTCCCATTACTTGATCCAAAATGGGTTGCTTGGTATGTATGGCTTGTGGAACTGGATGGGTTTCACCTGGATAAGCAGAACCGTCTAAATGTATGCAACGCCATTCTTTATCAAAAGAAGTTCTTCCCATGAATTGTTCCTTTGACAACCCCAGTAGTTCCAACGCCATTTGATTGTAGCCAAGCATTTCAGCCTGTTTGCCTTGGATGATAAGACCAATGGGCAATAAATCAATGATGGTTTGGATGGCGGCATTATCCTTATTGAAAATGCCATTTTTATTTTTTAACTGTGCAATTAAAGTAGACTTAACACTAGCTGATACCTGCTCCATAGTTTAGGGGTTGTGTGCACAAAATTTGGGCCTTCAGTTTCTCGCAGGCATTGGAGTGGGTGAAAATATGGCAAGAATTCATGCTTTATTGTATCAAAAGTCCTTGTATAATTCGTTTTTTTTTCTTAAATAATGATTTAGTCAAAAGATTATCTGGTTAACATTTGGTTCACTTTTACTTCACTTTTCGTTAACCTTCCAGACATGATGCCATAACATAGCTAGGATAGTTTCGTTGCCTCAACAACTAAATCATGTTTATGAAACTTTTGAAAAATCGGATTCAAAACTGGATGCTACTCATTATAGCATGCTGTTTTTTTGTATTCCAATCAAATGCCCAAAGCTTAACTGTAAATGGGAAAGTGATTGATCCTACTACTTCAAAGCCAATTGAAGGAGCTTCAGTCTCAACCAAAAATGGCAAATCAACTGTTACAAACGCTGCTGGTGCTTTTAGCATTGCGGCAGCCAAAGGGTCGCAGTTAAAAGTCAGTTTTGTTGGTTATCAAGACATTCAGGTAACTGTTAGTACTAGCGAGCTCAATATTAGTTTACAACCTAGTAATGCTCAATTAAATGAGGTAGTAGTTACTGCACTTGGTGTGAAAAAAGAAGTGAAGAAATTGGGTTATGCCGTTCAAGAAGTGAAAGGCGCAGACTTGGTTAAGGCTAGAGAACCCAATCCTATCAATGGTTTAGTGGGTAAGGTAGCTGGATTGGATGTTGCCATTTCCAGAGAAATGTTGGCAGCTCCGTCTGTTTCTTTGCGTGGTGGTAATATCAGTTTATATGTGGTTGATGGAATTCCTATTACTTCTGATACATGGAATATTAGCCCAGATGATATTGAAACTTATACCGTATTAAAAGGTCTTGCAGCAACCGCTATTTACGGAAGTCGTGCACAAAATGGCGCTATTTTAATTACTACCAAAAAGGGGAAGAAAAATGAAAAGGGTTATACCATAGAATTTAATTCAAGTACCCAAGTTGATAAAGGGTTTATTGCTTTGCCAAAAGTACAAGCTATGTATGGCGGTGGCGATTATTCTCAATATGCCTTTGGCGATGGAAAAGGTGGTGGTATCAATGATGGTGACTATGATGTTTGGGGACCAAAATTTGAAGGACAGCTGATTCCCCAATATGATAGCCCCATTGATCCCGTAACTGGTATCCGTAAAGGGACTCCCTACATAGCAAGAGGTGTCAATAATTTACAAAGATTTATTCAGCCAGGGGTTTTAACTACCAATAACTTAAGTTTTTCTGCAGCCACTGACCGTTCCAATATAAGAATGAGTTTGAGTCAAACCCATCAAAAAGGAATTATTCCCAATACCAAACTCAATACTTATAATTTCAATATCAATACGGGATATCAGTTAAGTAATAAATTAAGAATTGATGGTGCTTTGAATTACAATCGTCAAGCATCACCCAATATTCCAGATGTTCAATATGGTCCTAATAGTGTTATCTATAGTATGACCATCTGGTCCGGTGCAGACTGGAATATTGATGATATGCGCAATTATTGGCAACCGGGTAAAGAAGGGATACAGTCAATCTTTGCTGAATACCAGCGTTACCATAATCCCTATTTTATGAGTTACGAATGGTTGCGTGGACATTACAAGACCGATATCACAGGAAATTTGGCACTAACTTATAAAGCCAATTCTCATATAGAAGCCATTTTACGTGGGAATATTAGTGCCAATGATGTTTTGAGAAATGAGAAAATGCCTTACTCGGCACATCCTTATGGTAGAGAAGGAAAT
>CAMFKK010000428.1 GCA_945957225.1 uncultured Sphingobacteriia bacterium
AGGCTATACCGATAAAAAAGCCAAAACGGTTACTATCACGGCATTTCGCCAACAAAGCGACAGCTTATTGAATGCCATGAAAGCTGGCATTTCCGCAGACACAATAACGGCAGAAGGTAAAGCTGCTTATAACAGGAGTAGCCGGTTGAACCCTGGATTGTGGAATTCCCGCCTGCCCTCATTCAAACTGCCGGTTTCCACAGCTATTTTTAATATTGGCCAGGGCGACGTATTCCCTTATTATTATTTATTTGCTGCAGAGAACTTTGAAATGCAATGGTTGAAACAAACAGAAATTGCAAATCCATTGCGGTCACTCTCTGGCCATTTTGATGTAAGCTTTTGGATTGTTTATCTGCTTCCCTTAATGATATTGTTGCTATTGTTTAATGCGTTGTCAGGGGAAAGGGACAATGGCAACTGGCGATTGATAGCCGCCCAGGGCATCAGTGAAAAAGCATGGTTGAAATCTAAGCTAATCGCTGTTGCACTCCTAGCCGCTTCACTCCTTTTAATCATTGCATTTGTGGGATTGGTGGTCAACCAGATAGCCTTCCGTCATGGTTTTGCATGGAGCGATGGATTGTTTTTTCTGTCTGCAGTCGTTTATCTCTGTTTCTGGCTTTCGTTGTTTTATTTTATCAACAGCTTTCGTCGCCCTACGGCCTACAATGCCCTAGTCAGTGGAGTAGCCTGGATTGCTATATGTTTTGTGTTCCCGGTAATAATCAGCAAATTAGCAGCATCCATTGTACCGGTTGACAATACAAGTATCAGCTCTTTTTCCCGCCGGCCACAAGACCCGAGAATTGAGAGCAATAATTTGTTTGCTGCAGGCTTCATTAAACAGTTGGCAAAGGAAGAAGAATTTTACAGGAAAGCAGATACGGGAACATCCTCACCTGCTTTTTACCTGCGTGTTTATCATGCCTGGCACTTTCTGTTACATAAAGAGCGATGGCCTGTTGTGCAGCAATACTTTAGCCAAGTGGAGAAAAGGCAGCAGGTTACTAATTGGAGCGGTTTGATTAATCCGGCTGCCAGTACAGATGGTTATCTCACCGCACTCGCTGATAATGACGCAGCGGCTTTCCATCATTTTACAAATGAAACTGAAGCTCTACATAAAGGGCTTCAAAGGGCGTTTTTTGGAAAGTTGTTTAACGGAAATTCTTTTACAAGGGATGAGTATAACAGGTTACCCGAATTCACATATTACCGTAATAATCTTCCATTGTCATTAACAGCTTATTTTGTTTTTATGATGATGCTCTGTGCCGGGCTGATGATGAGGGCTAACCGGCAACTTAAACAAGTTCTTTAAAAAGCTGGTTTGATATTGTGTTTCAGAATTAGAAAACTAAAAGATAGACCAATCTTTCTAAGATAGCAGTTTGTCTGTTTTAGTATAGCATATTTTAAAACCCAATAAGCAAGCCTTGCGTCAAAGGCTTTAAGATGAGGTCCAGGCATACTATGCTGGTATTAACGACCGCAATAGGTTCATTTATCAAGAATAAATGTGACATCTAAGCATCACTCATTGCCTCAATCTGGTCAAAGGTCTTTTCTGAAAAGGCGTATCTGTACAAGTACTTTTTGACGGGAGTGCGAGCAATAAAAATTGACTTGCTAATTGGCTTGGCTCACTTACTGGAATAATACGCTCTTTAAATCTAGTGTTTTGTATACAGCTGAATTGTTAAAATAGACCTGAAAAAAGGGTTTACTGAATCAAGGACCCTATACTTTAGACTTGGAAAACAACTAATTATTTTACCTATTTTTAAGTGGTCAATTTGATTGGATTTCCCAACAACATGTGGTTTTGTTCAATAGGGGCATAACATTGAAGCAATTATCAGTAGTGTATTTCTAAGCTTTGGTTTTGGCGTAAGTGATTCTTCTAGGCTGTATTTTAAAATTTGGTTTATAGTTATTAATTTAGATTCGGTTCTGGGCTAGTTGGTATAAAATATTCCAATTGCAGCAATAACCGCCAGTTACAGGCTATTATAAATAGCACTTTAATGAGACAAACTATTCTTATCTTATTTTTATTTTTTAATTCAATTATTACAATTGGACAGATACCTGCTCACATTGACAGCATATACAGTTTCATCAAAAGAAATAGTATTCACAGAAATGAGGTCAATTGGGATAATATTGACAAAGGTTTTAAAACAAAAATTAAATTAGCTAAGACAGACATAGACAGTATTAAAAGTTTCATTTACGTTTTTGAGGAACTTCAGGATTTTCATAGTTCAATAACATACAATGGTAGGCAATATTCAAATTATCCTGTCTTTGATGATTCAACACTTAAGTATTTAATCCCACTCGTTAATCTTTCTAATCAGCGGACTGGAAGCTTTATTGCAAAGACATTACCAGAAAATATCCTCTATTTACAGGTACCTGGAATTCAAGCTTGGGGCGATAATGTTACTGTTTATGCACAAAATTTATCTGACACATTGTGCAAATACATATCAGGTACAACAAAGGGAATTGTTTTGGATTTACGTTTAAATGATGGAGGACAGTTTACATCTATGGCTTCAGGACTATCTCTGCTATTGGGGGAAAAATATATTGGCGGTGGCGTAAATATTGAATTAAATCAAACAAAAATGTTCACTATAAAGAACAACAATTTATGGATTAACAAAAATCAAATGTCAAATCTTATTCCTAAGAAAAATATTAATCTATCCAAACTACCTGTTGCAATACTTATTGGACCCAACACAAGGAGTGCAGGAAGTATATTGGCAATATCATTTAAAGGTAGGCAAAATGCTATTCTTATTGGTGACAATACAGCCAATGGTTACACAACAGGAAATGACTATTTTTCATACGGCAATAATTTCTTTTTAAATTTATCAACTTCGTTTAGTATTGATAGAAATAAAAAGGTCTACAAATTATCTGTATCGCCTGACATTTTTATACGTGGTGAAGATGATTTTTATAATATAGAGAATGACAAAAAAGTTAAAGTTGCTATGAAATGGCTAAGGAATCATAGCCACTAACAAAAGTATTTGTAAAACATGGATCGATTTTTTGTGTCAAATTTAATTAGAAAATGCAA
>CAMFKK010000429.1 GCA_945957225.1 uncultured Sphingobacteriia bacterium
CCAGAGAAGTCATCAATGGAACGGATACCAACTATGTTTTCATAGACGGAATTATGGAATATGCTTATTCGGATAATTATGACCTAAACTATACTGGTGGGGCCGATTTTGCAAAAGCCTTTGTCAAAAATTCTAAAACTGGTTTAGGATTGAGTTTGGGTTTGGAATACACTACTTACAAAGACCCCGTTGAACCTGGAACCAGGTATAACCCATTGAATTATGATTGGAAATTTGGTTTCAGTATTATGGATTTTGGTGCCAATAAATACAAACCCAGTACTTCATCTGGCATTTATACTGATCCAGTAGCGCAATTTGACTATAAAGATTTTGAAAACAAATTTGGAAACGCCGCTTCAGTTGCTGAATTCAAAGACAGTTTAAAAACCGTTTTTAATGGTTATGATAGTATTTACAATGATTTTTCCATTAACAAGCCCACTAGAATTATTCTAAATATTGACAAAAATTTGGGCAACCATTTTGCCGTGAATGCACAGTTGAATATGAATTTATATAGCACTTCTAACTATACCCAATTAAACACAAGAGAAACTAATTTAATTACAGTGACCCCAAGATGGGAAAATATTACTTGGGGTTTTTACCTACCTGTTCAATACAATAGTCAAGGACAATTATGGATTGGTGCAGCTGTAAAACTAGGACCACTAGTATTGGGCTTTCATGATTTTAGCGGAGGCAAAACCATTAAGAGTGTTAATGGGGGCGGATACCTATCATTGAGCATCCACCCCTTTAACAAAAAGAAAATACTTACAAGATTAGACTGTCCAGACTAATCTATACCACCCTTTCTGGTAGCTTTTACTTGTACCGGCCAAACCGCAGTTCTTCCTGTTTGTGGATTTACAGGCAACACCGCTTTTTCACGAGAAGTTTTCTCTGGATCTTCCGATGCCATATAAGCCATAATGGCCGCTAGGGCAGCATTGTTTTTTACATCATCAAAGACAATTTTATCATAGGTATCTCTATTGGTATGCCAGGTATAATTAAAATAAGACCAGTTCAAAGAACTCAATGAAAATCCTGGAGCTCCAACTGCTACAAATGAAGCAAAGTCAGATCCGCCACCACCCGGTGTTCCAGGAAAACTGGTTACAATAGGTTTGCGAATATCTTCAGGTACTTTTGACAACCATCTTGGAATAAAATCTTTGGCTTTTTCAAATCCCTGTCCAGAAATATTTACAACCCTTCCAGTACCATTATCTTGGTTAAACAGGGCTTGTAGGTTATTGACAATTTCAGGATGATCTTCTACAAATGCCCTAGAACCATTAAGCCCTTGCTCCTCACTACCCCAATGACCTACTAAAATAGTACGCTTGGGATTGGGATAATATTTTTTGAGAATGCGCATGGCTTCCATCATGGTCAATGTACCAGTGCCATTGTCTGTTGCACCAGCTGCTCCATCCCATGAATCAAAATGCGCTGAGAGCATCACGTATTCATCCGGCTTTTCGCTTCCTTTAATTTCTGCAATGGTATTAAAAGTAGGCACTTTACCATTTTCTTTACTGTCTGCACGAACACTAATTTTTGGTGAAGATCCAGCCTCTGCTAATCTATACAACAAACCATAGTCTTCTAAAGAAAGGTCTACCGTTGGAATCTTTTTGGTATAGGCACTAAAGATTTTATTTACGCCAAAACCAGATGACCAGTTACTCATCACTATTCCAATAGCTCCTGCTTTTTCTAGTGCCACTGGGAGTGTTCTACTGGTATATCCTGTTTTGGAGATTCTTTTGCGCCATGCTTCTGTTTGTGCTGCCCTATCGGCTTTCATTCTATCAAAAGAAGACTTGGTGCCAAATTCCTGCCAGTTATAATCTGGTCTTCCTGTTGGTTGATTCATGGAAATCAACACATATTTTCCTTTGGCATTTTGCAACCAATTGGCAAATGCAACGCTATCTGTAGTTTCTGGCAGAATAACCACTTCTCCAGTAACTGCTTTTCCTTTGGTACTTGGGCTCCATGCCAATTGCATACCTTCTAAACTCTTAACCCTTGGGTACACCAGATCTATATGAGAAACCCCACGCTCCCATCCCCGCCACTCACCCCACTGTTCATTTCTAGCATTGATTCCCCAAGACTTGTATTTTTCAACCGCCCAGTCATTGGCTTGTTGCATACCAGGACTTCCCACCAATCTTGGTCCAATTCCATCTAATAACTCTTTGGCCAAGGGTTCTAATTGACTACGCTTAAAAGCTTCTGCAACCATACTATCAACAATGGCATCCGAAGTTTGGGCACTGGAAATAATAGCTGTAGCCATAAAACAGACTACTACTGTTATTCTAACAAGTACTGGATATTTTCTCATGTGTTTGATTTTGGATGTTTAAAATAACCAAAAGCTTAGAAAAGAAAAAATTACATCTTCAGTATATGATGAACGGAGTTAAGAATTGGGTTTAAGCAGGTGAATTAACTGAATCTTCCTTTTTTTTGAAGCATAATTGCCATGAGGCTCAAAAGGGCTTCGCTAACTTGCAACATTGTATTAACTTTAAAGAAGCGGTTGCCAAGACTAAAAATATTGCATGACTGAAATGGCTCAAATGCTTGATCAACTATTTCCAACGCATCTCCATAGTGTACTATTGGGTAAAGCCAGTTTATTAGACCAATTATTAGACCAAGAAACGCTCAACATGGTTTTAAAAATCATGATTGTTTTGATTGCATTGGTGGTTGTTGCTGTTTACGCCATTTTATTCCAAAAAAAACAAAGGCATTTTAAATTACTTTCCATTAAGGAATTATTAGAGCCTCTGATCACCGGCATTTTAATTGAAGAATCTTTGGCATCAAAGAAAATATTGGCCAAGATGGGTAAAATTATTGAAGACCCTTTGGCTAGACAATATTGCATTGATGAACTCATTAGGTGCAAACAAAATTATTCAGGTGAAGCTGCAGAAAAAATGGTGCACCTCTATGGAGAATTGGGACTGAAAAACTATTCCCTAAAAAAAATTCAAAAAGGTCAAGCTTGGTATAAAAAGGCAAGAGGTATCCAGGAATTGTACATGATGGAACAAAGGGATTGTTATGA
>CAMFKK010000430.1 GCA_945957225.1 uncultured Sphingobacteriia bacterium
AAGAGACAGGGCCAATCCAGTTTTTTTTGAAAAAGACATTGCTAACAATTGCACTATTCAAACACAGGCCATTTGTTTTTGGTATGCCAGTTTAAATGCAAAAGGTTCAGGTAGAGAAGTTCAAATTAAATTAACGGTAACAGACCTGAATAATAATCAAGTAATTGCTTCACAAGAAACTCCGGTATTAAAAAATGAAGATTCTTTAGTTTGGTCCAATTTAGTCATGGCCTATCAAATACCTGTATCTCCAAAAGGTGTGCGTGTAAGTTTATCCTTGTCCTCTACTACACCAGTGCCAGATGATTTTGCCATTGATGATATTCGAATTGTCAATACCAATGCACAGTCTATTATTTCCAGTTTTTTTCTCAACATCAACAATGCACCCATTTATACCTATCCTTTTTATGTATGTAGAGACGCAGAGGCGGCTTTTACTATCAAAGATTTGAGCCCTTCACAAATGCAGGGAAAAATGTTTCAATGGCAAAGACTAAAAGAAGACTATACCTATGAAGATATTCCTGGCGCTAATCAGCCTACTTTTTTGATTAGTGCAGCACAAAGAGATGATTCCAGATTTTACCAATTGCGCATGGCAGATTCTGGCAATATTTACAATGCATCTTGTTATACCATATCTTATCCCATAGGACTTAGGGTAGACCCAAAACCGGTAATATTGAGCAATGGTCCCATTTGTGAAGGACAGGATCTGGAATTATCCATTACAGAAGGAACTACTGCTTATTGGATTGGTCCCAATGGTTATACCAATACAGGAAATAAAATTCGCATTCCAAAAGCAACAACAGCAGCATCAGGTAAATACACCGCACAAGCCTTATTTAGTCCAGGTTGTAATCAAACAGTAGACACCAGTTTAGTAGTAACTATTAATCCCAATCCCATACAAATTCAATTACCTGCAGATACCGTTTTGTGCGCAGGAAAATCCTTGTTATTGCAGGCGGGAGATCCATTGGTAAATTATAAATGGTCTACTGGTGACACTTTAAATAGCATCCTTGTTTCAAAAGCGGGTGTCTATGATGTGTATGCATATAAAGATGGATGCTACAAACAAACAAGCATCAATGTTGATCTGTTAGAACCGCCCATGATAAAGCCCCTAAAAGATACCAGTATTTGTTTGGGAGATACTATTCAACTTCAACCATCCACCCAATTTGCCAGAACATTTTTATGGAATAATGGTTTACAAACCCCAAGTATAAATATTCATAAATCTGGGAACTATCAAGTACAGGTTGCCAATGGCTGTGGTAACGCCAAAGCATCCTTTAAAGTAGAAACAGGTTCTTGTTTTGGAGAATTATTGATTCCTAATGCCTTTACACCCAATAGAGACGGGTTAAATGACGTATTCAAACCTAGTTTGGATTTTAGCATCAAAAATTATAGAATGAATATTTATAACAGATGGGGGGCTATAGTTTTTAGTTCCAATAATATGCGCATTGGATGGGATGGTATGCTCAATAGATTAGAACAACCTGCAGGAACTTATATATGGCAAGTAAATTATCTTAACAAGACAAATCAAAAAAAGGAACAAATGGGAACGGTTTTATTGATAAGATAGTTTTAGGCATTTCTTTTTCCTTGATGGTCTAAAACAAGACTAGTATATTGGGTAACACCCAAATGATCTTGAATCATTTTTTCCCAGCTAGCGCGATAGTTACGCGTGTTAGATTGGTTACCCAAGATCCAGATGACAGCAGTGTTTTTAAAGACAGCTCTATTTTCCAAATGAGGTGCTTGGTATTGATCAAGCATATGTAAAAACTCCAAGGCAGCTACCAATTCATGGGTGATGGGGTCACCGGGATTTATATCATCAATAACTAAGACATCGCAATTACGCCAAGACCAATCACTATTATTTGAATCAAAAAAATCAGCGTATAATTTATTGGCAGTGGTGTAAACACAGCAATGTTGTTGAATAGACAACTCGTTGGCAATGCCAACCCCCAAACTACTCTTGCCCTGGTCTTTGGCGCCAAAGACCAATAAATGAGACTTGTTTTTTATTGCGGTGGCCAAATAGTCTTTTACCAAATTTACTTGGTAGGGTTCCATGTAAAAATCCCATTGACTCAATCTAAATTGAAAAGGATAAACGGCTTTTTGCTGATAGATTTTAGTGAGGTACCAATGTCTACCGGGGAAAATGATTAATAATAGTGCAAATAAAAGATTGGCCCAAAGTGGAATAGAAGCAGGTTCAAACATTTTTCCTGCAGCAAAAGCACCAAGTATAAAAAACAGAACATCGGTTGCTGTGTCATAACCAACATTCCACCAATTGGGTTCAAACAAATACTTCCCACTAGGAACATAAAGGAATTTACTGGCTGATTGTTTTTTCTTGAGCAAGGGCCCCAAAAAATTATAACATTCAAACAAGCTCCAAACCCCGGCAACAGTAATGGCAGCCCAAAGACCTGGATGTTTCAAATGCCAATTATGGGTATAAACATAGTAGGCCCAGATAGTAGGGAAGAAACCCAAGGAAAAATGTCCAAATTGATTGGCCAACCAAGCATAGGATAAGGTAACACCTCTATAAGAATCCTTTCCAATAAGGTCAGCCTTTAACTGGCTGAAAATAGTTTTCAGGGTGAGCTTAGCCATAGACTAGGGGTTAAGATATACAAGTTATTTATAATTTATTAAATGACCAATATTTTTGCTACTATCTTTCTGGAATCATACAAAGGCCTAGAAATAACTTAAATTGTTCCCTGAAAACCTTGAATTACATTAAGTCTTCAAAGATTGAAAGCCAGTTTATGAAAAAAACAATTACCATTCTAAGTTTATTAATCAGTTTTCATATGATAGTGAATGCCCAGCAGGATCAGGTTCCTTTATATACATCAACCATCCCCAATAGCAAGCCGGGTCCCAATGAAGAAAAAGCAGAAGTTACCAATGGGATCCTGCGTTATAGTAAGATTAGCATACCAACTTATACCTTGTTTTTACCAGCCATTCCCAGTCCTAAAAAAGCAGCTGTAATCATTTTTCCTGGTGGTGGTTATAGCATTACGGCTTCTCAGCATGAAGG
>CAMFKK010000431.1 GCA_945957225.1 uncultured Sphingobacteriia bacterium
GCTCTGATGGTTTTGATAAAACCTTCTAGCTTTTCTCCAATCACCATCTCTCTATAAATCTCATTGTTATGCAGTAATCCAATATGCTTGTTATTAATAATCATAGCATAGCCCAATTCCGTTTTTCTATAGACAATTAAGGAAACAATTTCTTTTTCCTTTACAGTCAATTCCTCATTGTTTAAACCAAAATCAATCTTCTCAGTGGCAGCTACCCTACCAGTCATTTCGTCCAGATAAATCTTTACTAAATACTCACCTCCCACACGCATGCCACCCAATTGTTTGGATGCAGGAACAAAAATGTCTTTCATCAAACCCCAGTCTAAAAATGCCCCCTGTCTGGTTAGTTCTACAGCTTTGAGTTTGACAATATCACCTACCACGCCATAAGGCTCTTGTGTTGTGGCAATCAATCGATTATCTGAGTCGTGATAAATAAAAACTTTTAGCAAATCGCCCACTTGCAAATTTTCAGGGGCAAATCTAATAGGCAATAAAATACAATCTAATCCATCGTCTAGGTAAAAGCCAATATCTACTTTTCTATCTACCCTTAATTCATTGTATTCGCCTACCCTAATCTTCTCCATAATATACATTGTTGTTGCAAAAGTACGATTGTTTAAATAGATGTTTTAAATGAGCCTTCAAAACAGGAGCTTGCTCAGGCTTGTTAGCAAGTTTTACTTAATCCAAACCACAGTTGTTTTATTTTCGCTTCCATGCCCAAATCACTTGTTTTTTATTGCTTTTTGATTTTGTATTTCCTTGTGTATAAAGGGAATGCTCAATCTGTTGAAGGCAAATGGTATGGGATTGGACGGGTACAAATGGAAGACGCTTCTGATAATTATATGGCTGAAATGATTCTCAAACAAGAGGGCAAATTGGTCAAGGGAGAATTCAATTACTATTTTAAAGACAGGCAGAAATCAAACAAAATTGAGGGCAGTTTTGATAAAAACACCCGGATTCTAATCATCAAGGGGCTGCCAGTGATCTTTTATAGAACCAATGATACCCGCAAATCTGTTGAATCTGTGATGACAGGAAGATTTGAGCTAAGGGTGTCCAAAACAGCTTCTGTACTAAACGGTTTGTTAACCAGTAATGCTGATCATCAATACATGGTACCAGATATCAAATACCGTTTTCTGAGAAGCATCAGTGAACCTATTGACACGGTAGTAACAGAAGAAGAAACCGATTTTTTGGCAATGGATAAAAAAATAGGCAATAAGACTACTACCCTTCCAAAGATGGATTCCACAGTCTTAGTCAAACAAACAAATAAAGCCAAAGTAGATTCGGTTAAATTGGAACACTCAAAAACCGAACCCATCAAAACAGCTGCAGTAGTTAAAACAAAAGCTGCAACAACTCCTGACAAAAAAGAAAAACCGGTTAACAATAACAAAAATGTGGCTGCAACCAATACTAAACAAGAAAGCCCTAATGCCAATAACCAATCAGTTAGTGTATTGGTTCCGGCTACCACCCTATCAAATAATTTGGCAGGACAAAACTTGCCCAAAAAAGATACAGTACCTGTTGTAGAAACCAGACAGAAAAACTATATCCGGGAAATTGAATTAGATAATGAACATATTCGTGTAGAAATCTATGATAATGGAACCATTGACTATGATTCTGTTTCCTTGCATTTAAATGGAAAGGAAGTGATGGCAAAATCTATGTTAAACCATAGATCCATTAAAGTAAGCCTACATTTAGACCCCACAAAAGAATTTAATGAACTTTCCATGTTTGCAGAAAACCTGGGCATGATTCCTCCCAATACCGCTGCATTGATTGTTCGAGACGGTCAAAAAGAATACCAACTCCTGCTTCAAAGTGACCTCTCTAAGAGCGCCACTTTGAAACTAAAAGTTAAAAAGAACCATCCTTAAAAGAGTTCTGGTTGTGGATTCTCTTCCTTGGGTTGTTGTTCCCAAGACATTTCTATGGTTTTACTATAATCAGTCAATTTAGCACCAACTGCTTTCCATCCCATCACTTCAACCATATTGGCCACTTTAAATTTGGCTTTGCGCACCATGGCACCCTTTCCAGACTGAACCACCAAGATTGGGGCTTCATCAGAACTCACCGCTTCTAGCCTATTGCCTTCACCGTCCTTGATAAATAGGAATTTATTCTTTAGTGTGGTAGTTTCAATTTTAAAGCGCTTGATATTGAACTGCTGTTTGTCATTGTCCAAATAGACAGCCGTAATAATCTTATCGGGATTGAATTTTTCAATCATTAAAATCTTATCCGCTTCAAATCTTTGTTGTAGTTCTGTATCTGTTAACTCATAAGCCCCGTCTTGATAAATGACCAAGAGTTTTTCGTCTTCAAAACTTCCCAGGTATTGTCCCTTGCTCTCTGTATTCAATCTTCCAAACTTATCATCAAACCAAAGCTTTCTGCCAGCTAGGGTACTTCTTCCTGCTTCTTTGAGTTTGACAGACTTGATGGGATACTTAGTTACCTGATTACCCATACTGCTTCTTCCCTTGATTTCTAATTCTTCAAAATAGAAATCTAATTCCTTGATCCTAGCAGTACAGTTGGGACTCAAAACCACTTTTACTACTTCAGCTTCTCCATTGAGGTTGGCTGTAAAATAGTGAACTTTGCTTTTTTCTGAACCCTTGGTTAGGTCATATTCCTTGTCTCTAGTAATCCCTGTAACATTAAAACGTTTGGCATAACTAGTACCAGAAGCACCGTCTAGATAAACCATATTATAAGTAGTACGCTCATCATTTTTCTGAAACACTGCCGCATAGATGATGTCTTTACCAATAAAGACTTTGTCAGAGACTTTTACCACTTTCATCTTACCAGACTTGGTAAAAGCAATGATATCATCATAGTCAGAACAGTCTGCCAAAAACTCGTCTTTCTTTAAACTGGTTCCTATAAAACCTTCTTCCCTATTCAAATACAATTTGGTATTGGCAATGGCCACATGCTTCACTTGAATGGTATCAAATTCCTTAATCTCTGTTCTTCTCTCTTTACCTTTACCGTATTTCTTTAGTAGGTTCTCAAAATAGGCTACTGCAAAATCAGTTAAATGTTCTAGG
>CAMFKK010000432.1 GCA_945957225.1 uncultured Sphingobacteriia bacterium
GGTTTGCTGTTGAAACTGTTGTACCATTTCTCTGATTCTTTCTTTAGGAAAACAATGCGCTTGAATCAATACAAATCCATTTTTATCTAACCAATTTTGTAAAATTTGATATTCCCTAATATCACCCGCTTGTTGAAAAATATTGGATAATAATCTTACCGACTTTTTTAATTTCTGTTTGGAATAAACCTTTGTGAGAAATTTTAAAATAGAACGCATTTTTTTTAACTCTACCCTAAAATCATGCAAATCAGTTTCAGACATGCAACTGTCAAAATCATGCAAATGATTGAACACTTGTTTTACCCTTTGCTTATAATAGGTATGTAACAAGGATTGGGTCATAACTAATTACAAATTTCAACATTGAAATTCATATAATTTTAACCAAATGGACAAAGACAATATGAAACTATTGTTAATTTATAAATCAAAGCTCCACCTAACCCCGGTTTCAAAATCAACTGGGGCATAGCCCAATTCTTGTACCGCTTTGTCAATTTTCAAACCAGAAAATTTGGCTCTTTGCACCAGTTCTGGAAAACTGTCTGCAGTAACTGCAGTGATTAAATTTGTGTCAAGATTTCTAACCCTAGCCACAGTCAATGCCATTTCAAAAGGAGAAATAATGTCCTTGCCTGCCAAATGATATTCGGTATTAATTGGACCTGAAAATACCAATTCTATCCCTTTACAAAGGTCTTGCACATAACTGGGAGTTCTTAATTGGTCTGCTACCACTTTAATTGGTTTTCCGGCACTCAGATTTTGATCCACCCATTGGATAAAGCTAGGTCGCATACCTTCCCAGTATTTGCCATAAATAAATACGGGTCTAATAATATGGTAGTTCAAACCGGAAGCCCTTACTATTTCTTCCGCCATCCATTTACTTTTTCCATAAAAATTTAAGGGATTTGGAATAGCCGTTTCAGGATGTGGTCCATTTTCACCAAAAATAAAATCGGTAGAAACATAGAGGAATCTGGCAGCTGTTCTAGCAGCACACTCCACTAAATGTTCGGTAGCTGTAACATTATGCAATAAACAGGCCGCTTGATCTAAATGACATTCGTCTGGCTTGCTCATTGCTGCTGCATGAATGACCAATTCCGGTTTAAATGTATCAAAAGCTTGTTTTACAGATTGTTTATGGGTTAAATCTACCGACTGATACAAAAACTTACCCACCGGAATCCTTTGCGCCCCCCTTGAAACAGCAAGAACTTCATACCCTTTATCCCCTAAGAATTGGGTTAAATGCTGACCTAAAAAGCCATTTGAACCGGTTAACAAAATTTTCATATTACTAAAATACTCATTTGTGGCTTGAGATAGGCATTTGAGATTTACCTTTAAATGCTTATTTTTGGAACTTGTGTAAGAGTTACACAATAAGATTACGATTGCCAATTTGCTTATTTTCAAATCGTATTAAGAAAAGATTGAATACTTAAGATGTCTACTAAAAAAGTTAATAAAATAGGGGTACTTACCTCCGGAGGCGATGCTCCAGGCATGAATGCTGCAGTTAGAGCCGTTGTAAGAACAGGAATTTATCATGGTTTGGATGTATTTGGCATCATGCGTGGTTATAGCGGCATGGTGGATGATGATATATTTCCCATGGATTCCAGATCAGTTGCCAATATCATTCAAAGAGGTGGAACCATTTTAAAAACCGCCCGTTGCAAGGAGTTTTTTGAACCTGAAGGCCGTAAAAAAGCCTATGAAAACCTTAAAAAAAGAGGGATTGATGGTTTGGTGATTATAGGAGGAGATGGAAGTTTCAGGGGTGCACAAAGATTTAGTAATGAATACGATATACCCTGTATTGGTTTACCTGGAACCATTGATAAAGATATTGCTGGTAGCGATTTTACCATTGGATTTGATACCGCAGTTAACACTGCCGTAGAAGCCATTGACAAAATCAGGGATACCATGGATGCGCATGACCGTCTTTTCTTGGTAGAAGTAATGGGCAGGGATGCCGGTTATATTGCACTTCATAGTGGTATTGCTACTGGTGCGGAAAATATCTTGATTCCTGAAACCAAAACAGACATTGAAGAATTGATTCAATCCTTGACTGAAAAGGAAAAAAGGAAAAAATTAGTAAACCTAATTGTTGTTGCCGAAGGCGATGAGTTTGGAGGAGCCAATGAACTAGCCAAAGTAATTAAAGAACGTATTCCACAAGCTGATACCAGGGTTTGTATCCTAGGGCATATTCAAAGAGGGGGTTCACCTTCTTGTTTGGATAGGCTAATAGCCAGCAATATGGGTTATCATGCAGTGGAATGCTTGATCAAAGGAAGGTTTAATGTAATGGTGGGAATTGTCAATAATAAAGTTCATTTTACTCCATTGGATAAAGCCGTAAAACAAAAGCAAAGAATTTCTGCTGAATGGATGAAGATTGTAAAAATCCTAGCCAGCTAATCCCACTAAATTTCAAACTACAACAAAGCATTATGTCAAAAAACTTAGAAAAGTACCTGCACAAAGAAATGAACAAAGAAGCGGGTATTGAACACGTTAACCACCGCACAAAGATTGTAGCTACTGTTGGTCCAGCTTGCGATTCTTATGACCAATTGTTAGAACTCTGCAGATCAGGTGTCAACGTTTTTCGATTGAATTTTTCGCATGGCAAACACGAAGACAAACTAGCCATAATTGAACATATTCGCAATATCAATAAAACAGAACCTTACAATATCTCAATTTTGGCTGATTTGCAAGGTCCTAAATTGCGTGTTGGTGAAATTGAAAACAATTCTTTGGATGTAAAAGCGGGTGATATCCTCACTTTCACCAATGAGAAATGTGTTGGTACTTTAGAAAAAATCTATGTCTCTTACCCTAATCTGGCTGGAGACGTGGTACTAGGAAACGTGATCATGATAGATGACGGTAAACTAGAAGTAAAAGTAGTTGGCATTGAAAAAAATGGCGATGTAAAAGTATTGGTAACCCTTGGTGGAAACCTTTCTTCTAAAAAAGGAATCAACCTTCCAGATACTAAAATTTCTCTGCCCGCACTTACAGAAAAAGACTTAGCTGACTTGGAGTTTATTATTGAACAAAAA
>CAMFKK010000433.1 GCA_945957225.1 uncultured Sphingobacteriia bacterium
TAATAATACTGCTATGTTCAAGGGCGGTGCCACTTATGCGGATGCTATAACCTTTGGTTCTGATGTAATTGAAAAGAAGCTGGTAGATGATTTCTCAAAAGTCAAAGGCAAGAAGACGGTTCCTTTTAAAGGATGGGATTCTGATTTAACAGAGTATTTAGAATTGTACAACGACCTTGCGGGCAAGTAATTTTTAACTAATGGATGCATTTTTTACACGGCGTCGGCTGTATTCTTTTGTTCTTATTGGTATTCTTTTTGTTATTGGATGCACCCGAATTTCTAGTACAGAATTAGGGGGAGGATTAATACCTGCCGTTGATGGGGTGAATACTTTTGACACAGTATTTAATGTAACAACTGATAGTTATGATGACCAAGATACCATCAGATTGTACAAGTCAGATAATCATGTGCTTGGTGTAATAAATAATGATCCCCTATTTGGAAAGTCTAGTGCTTCCTTATTTTTTGAAGTTGCATCCAATGTTTATCCCTTATCTATGCAAGGGGTAAGAGATAGCATTATTGTGGATTCTGCCGTATTAATCCTAAGTTATAGAGGTTTTTATGGAGATTCCTTACAGCCTTTAAAATTGAATGTACACGAGGTAAATGGATTGATAGAACAGTTTAAAGTTTACCCAGTCAACTATCCTCAAGTATATCCTATTAATTATTTTAGTATTCCAATAGCGCCAACCAAAACGGTTGATATCAGAAGGTTGGGTGATTCCGTTAAAAATAGGTATGAAAATGCGGTGAATCAAATTCGAATTCCATTAAATCAGAGTTTTGCTCGCAGAATGATTACAGGTTATGATACTACTAATGCCTATAAATCAGATTCTGCGTTTAGAGCTTATTTTAATGGGTTTGCCGTAATACCAGATCCTTCAACACCGGCAAATGCCATGTTACACGTGAATTTGGGCGATTCTAATACCAAATTGGCGCTTTACTATAGCACGGCTAGTACTGGTTCAACAGCAAGGGATACGGTGGTGACTTATTTGAAATTTAATACCCTGGCCTCCGGCGATGTAAATTACGTAACCCGCAATAGAACTGGCTCTGAAGTGGCAAAACATTTAACAGTTACACCAAAATCTGATTCATTGGTCTATGTGCAATCCATGCCAGGAACAGGGGTTAGAATTAGGGTCCCAGGATTGCAATCATTGTCTAATAGGATTATACATAGAGCTGAATTGATAGCAGAACAAGTACCGGATGATGCCAATTTGGTTACAACTGATGTACAAATGAATCCACCTAGAAACCTGTTTTTGGGTATTTATGACAGTGTCAATAGGCGCAAGAAAAATATACCCAATGATTATGTGGTTTCAATATCCGGACCAAATGTAGGAGAGTTTGGAGGTTATTTGACTTACAAATCTATGCAGGGCTATGATCGTGTAGCTGCCTATAATTTTAATATTAGTAGGTATTTACAAGGTGTGGCTACAAGAAGAGATACTGCATTCAGCATGATTTTAACAGCTCCTGTGAATGATTCCATGTATTATACTTCTCCCTATCCTAATCAATCAATTCAACAAGAATATTTTCTTTCTCCCACTTATTCCAATGAAATTTCAAATGGTAGGGTTAGGCTTGGAGGGGGAACTCATTCTAGATTTAGGATGCGTTTGAGAATTGTTTATTCCAAGATTTAAATGATTGGTTGCTTTATATTTGCAACCATAACTTTCAAAAATACCCATTATGCCTTATTTGTTTACTTCTGAGAGTGTATCTGAAGGACATCCGGACAAAGTAGCGGATCAGATTTCTGATGCCTTGATTGATAATTTTTTGGCTTTTGATAAAGAGTCAAAAGTGGCTTGCGAAACCTTGGTAACTACCGGTCAGGTAATCTTGGCTGGAGAAGTTAAGTCTAAAGCTTATTTAGATGTTCAAGAGATTGCAAGAGGTGTCATTCGCAAGATTGGCTATACCAAGAGCGAATACATGTTTGAAGCCAATAGCTGTGGTATTTTGTCTGCTATTCACGAGCAGAGTGCCGATATTAACCAAGGTGTAGACCGTAAGAAGAAAGAAGAGCAGGGAGCTGGTGACCAAGGTATGATGTTTGGTTATGCCAGCAATGAAACCGAAGACTATATGCCTTTGGCCTTGGATATTGCCCATAAGATCTTGATTGAACTTGCTGCACTACGCAGAGAGAACAAAGCCATCCAGTACTTGCGTCCAGATGCAAAGAGCCAAGTGACTTTGGAATATGATGATAACAACAAGCCCGTAAGGATTGATGCCATTGTTGTATCTACCCAGCATGATGATTTTGATACAGAAGCCAAGATGTTGGCCAAGATCAAAGACGATATCATCAATATCCTGATTCCAAGGGTGAAGAAGAAATACAAGAAATACGCCAAGCTGTTTAATGCAGACATCAAATACCATATTAACCCAACGGGTAAGTTTGTGATTGGTGGACCACATGGAGACACTGGTTTAACTGGCCGAAAGATCATCGTTGATACTTACGGTGGTAAGGGTGCCCACGGTGGTGGAGCTTTCAGTGGTAAAGATCCAAGTAAGGTAGACCGTTCAGCAGCGTATGCTACAAGGCATATTGCCAAGAACCTAGTTGCCGCAGGATTGGCTGATGAAGTATTGGTGCAGGTGTCTTATGCCATCGGCGTAGCCAAACCTACCAGCATCAACGTAAATACCTATGGTACTGCCAAAGTAAAACTGACCGATGGTCAAATTGGCAAGAAGGTGCAGGAAATCTTTGACATGCGTCCTTATTTTATTGAGCAGCGCTTGAAATTGCGTACCCCCATCTACAGCGAGACTGCTGCATATGGTCATATGGGTAGAAAGAATGAAGTGGTAACCAAGACCTTCAAAGACCCATCTGGTAAAGAAAAAACCGTAAAAGTGGAGCTCTTTACTTGGGAAAAATTGGATTATGTGAAAAAGGTGAAACAGGCTTTTGGTCTGTAATCAATCATACTAATGAGAAACCCTCGCAGCAAAGCGGGGGTTTTTTATTTTCAACTGGTGTCCCGTCCTGAAATAATGATACACAAAAACAATCATTATGGCAGAACTACAAG
>CAMFKK010000434.1 GCA_945957225.1 uncultured Sphingobacteriia bacterium
AGATAGGCTCCGGTCTCGTGGGCTCGGAGATGTGTATAAGAGACAGGGCTACAGGATCTTTTTCAAATGCTTTTAACAATTCAACGTCTTCTGGCTGGATTCCACCACTTAAGAAGAAAGGTTTTCGTACATTCCCTCCTTTAAGTATATCCCAATTAAACTTCTTTCCTGTTCCACCATATCCCGCACCTTCTGTATCAAAAAGAAACATATCTGCAGCGTCTTGGTAATCTTTTGCACGCCATAAAATATCTTCTCCCTCCCTTAGTCTAAATGCTTTAACCACAGTAACATAATTGGCAACCTGCTCACAATATCTGGGATTTTCATCTCCGTGCAATTGCACCAAATAAAGCCCACAAGCATCTACCAATTGCAACACTTCTTCAACAGGGGTGTTCACAAAAACACCCACTTTATTAATATGTTTACCCTTGAGTTTTTTTAATTGTTCCTTACTCATATGGGATAACACATAGCGAGGCGATTTGGGGTAGAAAATAAATCCTGCAAATTCTACACCCCATTCATCTAATTGGAGCACCTGCTCCGGCTTGGTCATTCCACATACTTTAATACGCATGTTAGCTTGCTTTTAGTTGATTGACAAAATCAGCAAAAGCAATCGAAGGATTGGCCTCTTTCATGAAATTTTCACCAATCAGGAAGCCTTTAAAACCGGCAGCACGTAAAGTTACAATAGTATCTACATTACTGATACCACTTTCTGCAATTGCAGGTTTTTCAGCTGGAATATGCTTGATAAGGTCTAAGGAGGTTTGAATACTCACTTCAAAGGTTTTCAAATTCCTGTTATTAACCCCAACCAAGTCTACTTCATCGCAAATATGACCTAGCTCAGAAGCATCATGAATCTCCAATAATACTTCCAAACCAAGTGAATGGGCCAACGCTGCCAATTCTTTTACTTGATCCACTCCAAGACAGGCTGCAATTAATAAAATCAGGTCAGCTCCCATGGCTTTGGCTTCATAGACCTGATAGGGATCAATCATAAAATCCTTTCTCAAAATTGGTATCTCGTGTACCCTAGCTGCTAGCAAGTCTTCAGACCTACCTCCAAAAAAGTCCATATCAGTTAATACAGATACTGCACTAGCCCATTGAGCATAGGCGCCAGTAACTTCAACCACATTGGCTACACCGTTAATCAGTCCTTTTGAGGGAGACTGTCTTTTAAACTCTGCAATGATGCCCGTTCTGGTAGGATCGGCCAAAAATGCCTTAGTAGACAAACAGGTTCTATTAAAATGAGTCATTTTTTGCAATGCTTCAATAGCAACCATGGCCTTTCTTTCTTTCAATTCCTCTTTCTTACGGGCAACAATTTTTTCTAAAATATTCATGACTGTAAGGCTATCAATTTTTCTAATGAGGCCAATGCTTTTCCTGATTCAAGACTTTCAACTGCAGCAAAATATGCCGCATCATAATTGGCATACCTGCCCGTACAATTTAATGCCATGGCTGCGTTTGCAAGCACTACCGCATTCTGTGCCCATGTTCCATTTCCCTGAATTATCTTTCTAAAAATGGCTGCAGACTCCTCTACTGTATTGCCACCATAGATATCTGTTTGCTCTACCATCCGCTTACCTAATTCTTCTGGGGTATACACACGCTCACCCAAATTTGTAATGACTTTGGTATCACTAGTTAATGAAATTTCATCGTAGCCATCCAAACTATGAATAATGGTAAAAGCCCTACCCGTTAGCTGTAAGAGATAATTATAAATTCTAGCCATTTCTAAATTATAGACACCTACCAACTGAAAAGCAGGTGAAGCTGGATTCACCATGGGGCCCAACATATTGAAAAAATTCCTAAGCCCCAAGTTCTTTCTAACAGGCGCAACCACTTTAAGTGCTGGGTGAAACATGGGGGCGTGTAAAAAACAAATATTGGCCTGTTCCAGTTCTTTTAATAATTGATCATGATTATTCTTGTGTTTGTATCCCAGTTGCTCCATCACATTGGATGAACCACTAATTGAACTAGCACCATAGTTTCCATGTTTGGCTACTTTTTGACCCGCACCAGCCACTATAAAACAGGCCAGGGTAGAAATATTAAAACTATTCTTCCCGTCACCACCTGTACCTACAATGTCCATGACTTCATGCCCCTTGGTATCAAATTGAATCCGCAATTCCATCAACGCATCACAAAATCCCTGCAATTCTTCTATAGTAATACTCCTCATTAGGAAAACTGTAATAAAAGCAGCAATTTCTGTTTCATTAAATTGTCCACTGGAAATTTGAACCAATGCTTCCTTGGCCTTTTCCCTACTAAGGGTCTTGTGCTCAAATAAATATTGTAATAACTTTTTCATCTGTTAATAAGGTTTTCTACCTATTTTTTTATCCAGTTTTTTAAAATAATAGCACCATCCGGGGTATGAATACTCTCGGGATGAAACTGCACACCTTGAACATCAAAAGTTGTATGTTCCAACGCCATAATATACCCCTGCTCTTCAATGGCTGTAATGCGTAAGTCTGAAGGAAAGCCTTGTTGATCCACCACCCAACTATGGTACCTACCAACAATAAAACTTTCTGCCAATCCTTCAAATAACCTAGACTGTTTTCCATCAGTAAGAACCTGTTTAACAGGGGTAGCAATACCATGATATACCGTACTCAAATTTGTCAAGATGCCTCCAAATGCTTCCCCAATGGCTTGATGTCCCAAACAAACACCCAAGATGGATTTAGATGCCGCGTATTCCTTGATTAAAGGAAGCAACAAACCCGCTTCAGAAGGTACTCCTGGTCCAGGAGAAAGCAAAATCTTGTCATAATCCTTTACTTTTTCTAAAGGCAATTCATCATTGCGGTAAACGTCAACCTTTTTACCCGTAATCTGTTCCAACAAATGAACCAGATTGTAAGTGAAAGAATCGTAATTATCAAATACTAAAATCTTCATAGTTTTTTTCTGTTGCTAAACGCCTTCTGCAATAACAATGGCTTTTTTTAGTGCGTTTAATTTGTTGTTTACTTCCTGCAATTCATTTTCGGGAATACTTGCTGCTACAACCCCTGCTC
>CAMFKK010000435.1 GCA_945957225.1 uncultured Sphingobacteriia bacterium
AGCTTACAGAAGCGGGTAAATATGTCTATAGTGATAATGATTTTATTTTCTTGGGAAAAGTGGTAGAAGCCATTAGTGGCTTGCCTTTAAATGATTATGTTAGGATTCATTTTTACGAACCACTTGACATGTCTACTACCAGTTTTCTTCCAAGAAAACATATTCCACTAGGGAATATTGTACCCACTGAATTGGAAAAACATTTTAGACAACAATTGATCCGTGGTGATGTACACGATGAAGGTGCTGCCATGTTTGGTGGCGTTGCGGGTCATGCAGGTTTGTTTAGCAATGCCTATGATTTGTCTAAGCTTTATCAAATGTTATTGAATGGGGGTGAATTAAATGGCAAACGCTATTTTAAAGCTTCCACTGTGCAATTGTTTACGGCCTATAATAGTGCTATCAGTCGCAGGGGATTGGGTTTTGACAAGCCAGAAAAAGACAATGCTAGTAGAAAAGACCCCTATCCCAGTGCCAGTGTTTCTCCTGACACTTATGGTCATACCGGTTTTACCGGCACTTGTGTTTGGGTAGATCCTAAGGAAAACCTAGTCTATATTTTTCTGTCAAATAGGGTTACACCTACGCGAAATAATAACAAACTCAGTTCCTTAAACGTTCGGCCAAACATACAGGAAGCCGTTTATCAGTCTATTTTGAAGTAGGTAATTTTCCATTGCAGCACTGAGTATGAAGGGCTAACTTAGCGTTACAAACTTAATTGTAGCAATATGTTTAGCAAATTCCGCCTGATGCCGGCACTGGTTGCCCTAGCTTTCTTAATTAGTTCTTGTGGTAGCAACGCTCCCAAAGAGGCAAGGTTTATACCCAAAGATGCCAGCGCAGTCTTGATAGTAGATCCAAAGAACATGGAAGACAAACTGGAAAAATCTGGGATTAGTATGGATACCTTGATCAACCGTCTTTTCAAAAGGGATGGCATGGATACTACCGAAAAATCTATGTTTCAATCCATAAAAGACAGTGCTGGCATGGATTGGAGCAATAAAGTATTTTTATTTGCCCTACAAAACAATAATGCCAATGCCGGAAAGTCAACCGCCGTTAATCTAATCATGGGATTAAAGAGCGGCGCTGATTTTGAAGCTTTTTTAAAAAAACAGCCCAGCTTAGTTGCTAAAAAAATTGAAAAAGAAAAAGACTATTCCTTTTTAGTTACCAGTTCGGAATCCATGATTGCTTGGGATGACCACAATGTGATAGGAACATTTTATCAAAAAGAAGTAAAACCCTTCTACGATACTGTTGCCATGAAATTTGTAGTTCCTGAAAAAGGGAATACAGATTCTGCCATGCGTGCAGAAGTAAATAGGTATTTTACCCAGAAAAAAGATGCTTCTTTAGCCAGTGTTGATGCCTTTGCAAAAATGTTTAAAGCCAATGCAGACGGCTATGCATTTGGAAGCACCAATAGTTATTTGAATGCACTTAGTGCTATGCCATTACAATTACCCAAATTGGAAGAACTGCTAAAAGACAATTATATGGCAGCTACATTGAGTTTTGAGGATGGCAAAATTGTAGCCACCACCACCACTTTCACCAACCCCTTTGTTAGCAATTTACTCAAACGATATGCAGGTCCAACAGTGAATCTTTCCTTATTAGAACACTATCCATCAGAAAATATTAATATGATAATGATGGCTTCTTTTAATCCTGCCATTTTTGGTGGTATTCTCAAAGAACTAGAGGTAGAAGGAATGGTGAATAGCTTTATGGACAAGACTGGATTTAATGCCCAAGATTTATACAAAACACTTAAAGGAGATATTGCAGTTGTGGTATCAGATCTTGGAATGCCAGGAAAGGAAATAGCTGTGAAAAATGACTCCACGCTATCATTTTCAAGAAAACCCATTGGAAAAATGATATTCACTGCTCCAGTTGGAGATACTGCCAGTTTTGCAAAAATCATGAACAAAGCAGTGGAACTTGGATATTTTAGCAAGCAAGGAAATATCTATAAAATCTCTTCCAAGATTCCTTCTTTGGGCTTATTCATGCAAGCAGATGAAAAGAATTTGATAGTGGCTAGTGATAGCACCACTTATGCTCAATATGTTTCAAATAAATCAAAGGCAGTTGTTGGAAATGATGCCCTGAACTTATTCAAAGGCAAGTCAACTGTTGCTTATTTTGATATTGCTAATACCATTAAAGGTTTTATGAATAGCACAGGTGGTAATTATCAAAATAGCATTAGCAGTGCCAAAAACATCTTAAAAGACGTAATAGCCACTACTGATAATTTTGAAGATGGTGCCATCAAGGGCAAGATGGAAATTAGACTGAACAATGAAAAACAAAATAGTTTGGCAACCCTGACAGGTCTGTTTACAGATATTGCGGTAGACATGCGAATGGCTGCTAAAAAAGAAAGTGAACAATCTATGTTCCCTGCTGGAGTACCTGCCATTATTCGAACTAATTAATGCAAACAAGTTCATGGAAATAAGTTTGCAATCATTAATACCTTTACCTCTAAAGGATAGGCCCCAGCATGCGCTATCTCAGATTTGGAGAAAGCAATGTACCTTTCACCAAGGGGAATGGATAAAGATTCAAGCTCCTAGCGGAACTGGTAAAACTAGTTTCCAACATATTTTGTATGGCATACGTCAAGACTATGAAGGTGCAGTTATTTTTAATCATCAAAATTTAAAGGACTTTGATGAAAACGCATTGGCCTTATTGCGACAACAACAATTGTCTGTAATTTTTCAAGACTTAAAACTATTTGGCAACCTAACGGCAAAAGAGAATATTGAATTAAAAAGATTGTTATCGCCCGGATTTAGAACGGCCGAATCTATTCAAGAAATGGCTATTTTATTAGGTGTTGATGGAATACTTCATCAACCGGTTGCCATTTGCAGTTATGGTGAACAACAAAGAATAGCCATTATTCGTGCTTTAATGCAACCATTTGAATGGTTGATCATGGATGAACCTTTTAGTCATTTAGACGATTTAAACATTCAAAAAGCTGCTGCCCTTATTGCTAGTGAATGCAAAGCTAGAGGTGCTGGATTTATCATTAC
>CAMFKK010000436.1 GCA_945957225.1 uncultured Sphingobacteriia bacterium
TTTGTCTAATTTGTCATCTGGAACATATACATATATTACAGGTGGAGGTGCTGCTTATAGTGTGGGGTTTGTGCAAGCGAGCAACCTTTCTAATCCAGGTTTGAAATGGGAAAGAAACTCTTCTATTAACCTTGGCTTAGACTATAGTATCATCAAGGGTAAGGTAACTGGATCTATTGATTATTATACCAGAACCACCAAAGATTTGTTGGTAAACAGAACCTTACCAACTGTTACAGGATTCACTTCTATTCTTGCCAACTTGGGTGAAGTAGAAAACAAGGGTATGGAATTTAGTTTCAATACCACCAATATCAAGAACAAGAATTTTGAATGGAGGTCTACCATTGCTTTTTGGTGGAACCGCAATAAAATTATTCACTTGTATGGTGCTACTCCAGATTTTGATGCAAGTGGTAAGCAAATTGGGTCATCTGAAAAAGATGATATTGGAAACGGATGGTTTATTGGCAAAAACATTAACGCTGTTTACGATTATACCATTAGTGGTGTATGGCAAACTGCCAATGCAGCAGATGCAACCAAATATGGCTATAAGCCAGGTGACTTCCGTTTACAAGACACCAATGGTGATGGAAAATACACCATTGCTGATAAGGAATTTCAAGGAGCCACAACTCCAGATTTTTCTTGGAACCTGAGAAATGAATTTAAAATCTATAAAAACTTTGACTTCTCATTCACTTTGTATTCTAAAATTGGGCAATTGAGTCAATTTAATGAAGCCAAAAATGTGGATTTATTTTATGATCGTTCGCAATTCTATCAACGTCCTTATTGGACTCCAAACAATCCCATCAATGACTATGCTGGAATGATGTCAAATGCTGGTGGCGGTGTTACATGGAACGTTTATAGAAAGTCAACTTTTATCAGATTGAGCAATATCAGTTTGGGCTATACTGTGCCTACAGAATTGGCACATAAATGGAAATTGGATGGTCTAAAAGCTTATGTGAATGTGGTGAACGCCGCTGTGTTCTCTCAGTGGAACTATTTTGATCCAGAAAATAAAGGACCTACGCCATATACCATCAACTTTGGACTAAACCTGACTTTATAAGATAACCCAACATTAAAACAGAAGAAATGAATTACTCTAAATTTAAAATAGCCCTTCTGCTATCAGTTGTCGTTATCATTACGACTACACTGACTAGCTGTAACAAGGATTGGCTCAAACCCAAACCTTTGTCAATATATTCTCCAGAAAACACTTTAGTAGACGTTGCTGGATTTAATGCTGCATTGGCTGCTTGCAACAGAAACCTAAGAACAGAATGGTATGGAGATGGAGCCCCAATTATTACAGAACAATTATTTTCTGAAATATTGGTTGATGGCACTGATGATAAAACAGGGCCTGCCCAGAACTTGGACCTTCAAATTAAACCTGATGCAAACCTGAACTCTGCTGACTTTAACCGAATTGGTTGGTACTGGAATCAGGAATATGTTGGTATTAGAATGGCCAATACCATTATTTCTCGTTTGCCTGCTGCAACAGCTATATCAGATGCAAACAAGAACATCCTTCTGGGTAAAGCTTATTTTTACAGGGCTTATGATTACTATCGTTTAACCAATCAGTTTGGTGATGTTCCTTGCCCTACTAAAGAAGTCACATCAGCTAAAGTAGATTTTACTACTGTTAAAAGAGAAGTGATTTTAGCTCAGATGAAAGCTGATTTAGACTTTGCGGTTAAATACGTACCTATGACATCAGATAAAGGTGACGTGAATCGCGGAGCAATATTTCACTTGTTAACCAAAATCAACTTGGCATTAGGATTGTTTGATGACGCCATCGCTTCAGCTACAGCAGTAATCAATGCTGGCCCTTATAAATTAATGACCAACCGTTTTGGTGTTGATGCGGGTATTGTTACAAAGAATGTTACATGGGATTTACATCGTCCAGATAATAAAGCAGCTGCTACCAATACAGAAACTTTGTTTTTGGTAACAGATCGTTTGGGAACAGCAAGTGCCTTTGTTAGTTCCATGTTGGATGGAGGAACGGGTGGTACGCCAGGCATGAGAATTATGCGTCAAGCAGCTCCAGGTGTTTCAATTGGTACAACCATTTTCACCCCGGCTGGTAGAGCTGGTATGACTGCCTCTGGTGGAGTTGAAATTGATATCATGAATATTTATGGTCGTGGCATTGGCCGCGCAAGAAACACTTCATATGAGTATTGGGAAATCTGGGATGACCCAAATGATTTGCGCCATGATTCCACTTCTGGCAACTGGCTCTATCCTGAAAACCTACGTTATAATAATCCAGCATTAAAAGGTGTAGATACAGCTTATGGTTTAAGGCTAAGATTAAGAGATCCCAAACAAGGAAACAAATTGCTTTGTGACGATACTTTGCGTAGATGGTATCCTTGGCCACACTACAAAGTATTTGTACCTGATACAGAAAACGCTCCAATGCAAGGCGGTCACTCAGATTGGTACGTATTCCGTTTAGCAGAAACCTATTTATTGCGTGCAGAAGCTTATCTATGGAAAGGAGATGCGGCAAGTGCTGCTGCAGATATCAACGCAGTAAGGACAAGAGCAAAATGTGCACCTTATACTGCAGCACAGGTTGATTTCAACAGTTTGCTCAATGAACGTGCTAGAGAATTGTATTGGGAAGAACCACGTAAGACCGAACTTACCAGAATGGCATACCTATTTGCCAAAACAGGAAAATCTTATAACGGTAAAACTTATACATTAGCCAATTTCTCTACCTCCAATTTTATGGTAGATCGGATTTTAGAAAAGAATATTTTCTATAAAACTAATTTTGTAACAGTACACGCAGACCAATTCCGTATCAGTCAATACCATGTTTTGTGGCCAATACCTCAAGGTGCTATCTTGGCTAACCCTGACGGAAGAATCAATCAAAATATTGGTTATAGTGGTTCAGAAGCTAACACACCTGCAAGTGATAAAATCATAGATTAATCAATTAAAACTTGTTCAACTACGGAGAGGCTGTCTCAAAAGGGGCAGCCTCTTTTTATTTGAGAAACCAGTTTTTTGGG
>CAMFKK010000437.1 GCA_945957225.1 uncultured Sphingobacteriia bacterium
ACCCGCAACTGCGGGAACCTTAAAAAACCTAATTTCGTGCCAATGGACTATCGCCTGAAAAAATCACTGGGTCAGCATTTTTTAAAAGATGAATCTATCTGCAAACAAATTGTGGCAGCATTGGAATCCGATACATTTGAGCAATTGGTTGAAGTGGGTCCTGGAGCAGGTGCGTTAACCAAGTATTTGCTTCCCTTAAAAGGAATCAATTTTAAGGCAGTAGAACTGGATGACGAAAAAGTAGTCTATTTGAATCTGACATATCCAGCCATACAAGGCAAAATCATACACCAAGACTTTTTACAAATAGATACCCCCTTTGAGGGCAGTTTTACGGTTGTAGGTAATTTTCCTTATAATATCTCTACCCAGATTGTGTTCAAGGTATTGGAATGGAAAGACCAAGTGCCAGTAATGATTGGGATGTTTCAAAAAGAAGTAGCGCAACGAATTGCCTCTAAACCCAATACCAAGGTTTATGGTATTATGAGCGTATTGGTGCAGGCCTTCTATGAGGTAGAATATTTATTTGACGTTCCTCCAGAAAGCTTTAATCCTCCACCCAAAGTCATGAGTGGTGTCATCAGATTAAGAAGAAAGAACACTGTGGTTCCCATGAAGTCTGAGAAAGCCTTGTTTGCACTTGTAAAAGCGGCTTTTAACCAACGAAGAAAAATGCTTAGGAACGCCGTAAGGGGAATGTTTGAACCTGAATTTTTAGAGAATCCTATATTCAATAAACGCGCGGAACAGTTAAGCATAGAAGATTTTGCTGAACTTAGTTTTCATATGCGCTAATACCACCAAATTGGAAAGAAAAGTATTGATAACAGCCAATGCCCATCCCTATCTCACGGAGCGTTTGGAGCAATTAGGTTTTAAAGTGGTCTTTATTCCTGGTATTGGAGATCTGGCATTGGAACAAGCCATTGTAGATCTGGAGGGATTAATAGTTACCACCCGACCTCTGAAAAAAGACTTATTGGAAAAAGCTACCAAACTCAAATGGATTGGCCGTTTAGGTAGTGGCATGGAACTCATAGATACAGACTATGCGCAAAGCAAAGGGATCCTCTGTGTGAGCAGCCCGGAGGGCAATTGCAATGCCGTTGCGGAACACGAGCTGGGATTGTTATTGGGTTTGATGAATAAGATTCCAAGTAGTGCCCTAGAAATTAAAGATGGTAAATGGATCCGTACTGAGAATAGGGGTGAGGAACTTACAGGTAAAACCGTTGGGATTATTGGCTTTGGAAATACAGGTCAGGCATTTGCCAAAATTCTTTCTGGCTTTGGGGTAAGGGTTTTGGCTTATGATAAATATAAACAGGGATTCTCTGCAGCACATGTACAAGAAACTAGCTTAGCCATTTTGCAACAAGAGGCAGACGTGATTAGTTTACACGTTCCCTTAACGGAAGAAACTTATCATATGGCTAATGCGTCTTTTTTTGAATCGCTTCAGCGGAAACCTTATTTTCTCAGTACCTGTAGGGGTAAGGTTACAGATACAATAGCCCTTAAAAAAGCTTTGAAAAGCGGCAAGATAAGGGCAGCGGGATTGGACGTATTAGAAAATGAAAAATTAGATACCTATAGTCAGGCTGAAAAAGAGACCCTTCAATGGTTATTGTCTCAATCCAATGTGTTGATTACCCCTCATATTGCTGGCTATAGCCATGAAGCCTATTTTAAAATGGCCAAAGTGGTTTTAGACAAACTGGGCTTGGCTTAGAGAAATTACATTTATTTGATTTTGCAAATATTTCCTATTTTTGCAGACCTACAACGCTACAGTCAAACGTGGCGTTGTATTTTTTTTACCGCTTCTAAACAGCAAGACTATGAGTGACTATGTAACACAGGAGACCTTTGATAAGATGCGTGAGGAATTGCAGCGTATGAAGTCTATTGACCGTCCTGCAGCATCCAAAGCCATTGCCGAGGCAAGAGAGAAAGGTGATTTAAAAGAGAATGCAGAATATGACGCAGCCAAGGAAGCCCAAGGCATGTTGGAAGCAAAAATCAAGCAATTAGAAGGCGTGATCAGCAATGCAAAAATTGTGGACCCTGGAACTATTGATATTAGTAAAGTAACCATCTTGACCAAGGTAACCATTACCAATATGGCTACTAAGAAAACCGTTACCTATCAAATTGTGGGCGAAAAAGAAGCCGATTTGAAACAAGCTAAAATTTCTGCTAGCTCTCCTATTGGTAGCGGCCTCTTGGGTAAAGTAGTGGGTGAGATTGCAGAAGTGCAAGCACCCAATGGGATCATAAAATTCAAGGTTGAAAATATCAGCATCTAATTGGCATGACCATTTTTTCAAAAATCATTGCAGGCGAAATTCCGTCATACAAGATTGCAGAGAATGAGCATTTCTTTGCCTTCTTAGACATATTTCCCTTAGTGAAAGGTCATGTACTGGTAGTGCCAAAAATAGAGACAGATCAGTTCTTTGATTTGGGTGACCAATACCTCTCTGAAATCCTGCTTTTTTCAAAACCCATTGCAAAAGCCATTGAACAAGCATTCACTTGTAACCGTTGTGGTATCAGTGTTGTGGGCTTAGAAGTGCCACACGCACACTTACATTTGGTGCCCATTAACGATGCGGATGATTTAAATTTTACAAGGGGCAAATTGAAACTTTCTCCAGAAGAACTGAAAGCCGTTCAAACAGCTATACTGGAGCATTTGAGTGCTACTTAGTTTTTACTCTACCTGGATTTTTGGCAATAAAATCATCCCATCCCTTTAAACCCTTTACTGCTGTTCCTAGCACAGAAGAAGTTTGGTAGTGATGGCATAGTGCTACTGCTAAAGCATCGGTTGCATCAAAATATTGGGGTTGTTCATCAATGGAAAGAACTCTCTGAAGCATTTTCCAAACCTGGTCTTTATCGGCATTGCCGTTACCGGTAATGGATTGTTTTACCTTTTTAGGAGAGTATTCCGTAACACCCAATTTGGCCTGCATAGCTGCCGCGATGGCCACTCCCTGTGCTCCTGTCTCTTATACACATCTCCGAGCCCACGAGACCGGAGCCTATCTCG
>CAMFKK010000438.1 GCA_945957225.1 uncultured Sphingobacteriia bacterium
ACAACTGCTGTTGCTTGAGCAACAATTGTAGCTTGTCCTGGATTGATTTCAATTGTAAGGAAAGGTCTTCCATCCATCTAATTTATACATTAAGCAGCACACCCATGTAAAAGCTGGCCATTTTTTAGCCACTACTTACGAATCTCCGCTCCTAGTTCTTTTTCAAAATTTTGTACCAATCTGGCTACCATGCCGTCTACTTCTTTGTCTGTAAGGGTTTTTTCCTCGTCTACAAAAGTGAAGCTTACCGCCATTGACTTCTTGTCTGTACCCAATTTATCACTTTCAAATACGTCAAACAAACGCATTTGTTGCAGTTTAGACAGGTTTGACTTGCGTACTTGTTGGTCAATCAGGTCAAAGCTCAAAGACCTGTCTACCACCAATGCTAGGTCGCGCTGCATGGCAGGAAATTTACTCACTTCTTTGTACGTGATTTTTTTCTGAGAAGCCAATTCCAACAACCTGCCAAATTGAATATCAATGTAGAAAACGGGTTGTTTAATGTCAAAAGCGTCCAATTGTTTTTTGGAAACTTCTAATACATATCCAATTTCTTTTTTACCAGATTTGAGCAAGAGTTTTCCAGCAGCGTCTTCTTGTACTTGAAATTGTGCAGCATTCAAACCGCATAGTTGCAATATAGCAGCAGCCACACCCTTGGCTTTGTAAATATCAAAAGCCCTGCTTTTTAACTGCCAAGAAGGATCCTGATCCGCACCAGTAAAATAGAGTGCCAAATGTTCTGCTTCTGAGTACGCACCCGGAGCAGAACTGTTATAGGTTTTTCCCAACTCAAAAAACAAGAGATTATTATTTCTTCTATTCAAGTTATAAGCCAGGGTTTCTAAACCAGTTTCTAACATGGATGGGCGCAAAATGTCAAGGTCAGCACTCAGGTTATTGATCATTTTTACAGCGCTAGCCAATACCTCTTCACCAAAGTATTTACTATTGGTAATGCTATTGGTCAGAATCTCTACAAAGCCCTGCCCTACTAGATAATTGGCAATTTTGTCTTTGAGATTTTCTTTAAATGCAGTTGCATCAGTTGCCGGGCTAATGGTAATGGTAGAAGGAATTTCAATATTGTCTAAGCCGTCAATACGGATAATCTCTTCTACAATATCGGCCGGCAGGCTAATATCTGGCTTACTTCTTGGAACAGCCACACGCAATTCATCCAGTCCTTCTTTGAGAATCTCAAAACCAAGGCTATTCAGAATGCGATTCACTTTATCTGGGTGGTAATTTTTACCACTCAATTTTTTAAGGTAATGGTGCTTAAGCGATACTTCTGTTTTAGGTTGTGGCGCAGGATAAATATCTACTACTTCACTGGAGATTTCACCACCAGCCAATTCCTTGATCATGAGTACGGCTCTTTTGAGCACATGTACCGTATTATCAATGTCTACTCCTTTTTCAAACCTGGTAGCGGCATCCGTGCGCAAACCATGATAGACCGATGTTTTGCGAATAGTAGAAGGCGCAAACCAAGCACTTTCTAAAAAGATATTCTTGGTTGCGGCTGTTACCCCTGATTTCTGACCTCCATACACACCCGCCATACACATGCCTTCAGCAGCATTACAGATCATCAGGTCTTTGTCTGTTAACTTTCTTTCTTTGCCATCAAGGGTCATAAAAACTGCATCCTGAGCCAGGTTTTTGACAATCACTTCTCCGCCAACAATGGCATCTGCATCAAAAGCATGCAGGGGCTGCCCCGTTTCATGCAAGATAAAATTGGTGATGTCTACAATATTATTGATAGGCCTAAGACCAATAGAAAGCAACCTGTTTTTTAGCCAATCTGGAGACTCTACCACCGTTACGCCACTAATGCTAATTCCCGCATAACGTGGGCAATCCGCCGCATTTTCTACGGTTACTTTAATGGGCAAATTGGTATTATCATGTTTGAATCCATTGCTAAAAGGTGTTTTAACCCTTGCGTCTTTTTGATGGTGTGTGAGGTAGGCACAAACATCTCTGGCTACGCCAAAATGACTCATGGCATCCATTCTATTGGGGGTTAAACCAATTTCGTAGATCCAATCGCTATAGGGTTGAAAATAAGTAGCAGCAGGGGTTCCAGGAATAGCGTCTGCACCAAGAACAATAATGCCATCATGACTACCACCCAGTCCAATCTCGTCTTCTGCGCAAATCATACCCTGACTTTCAACGCCGCGGATCTTGGCCAATTTCATGGTCATGGGTTCTCCACTCAATGGATAAATAGTAGTACCTACTGTGGCTACCACTACTTTTTGACCAGCAGCTACATTGGACGCACCACAAACCACTTGCAAGGGTTCTGCCGCACCAATATTCACGGATGTCAATTTTAATTTATCTGCATTAGGATGCTGTTGACAATCCAACACTTCTCCAATCACCAATCCTGCCAACCCACCTTTGATGCGTTCGTATTTTTCCAGACTCTCTACTTCCAAGCCAATGGAAGTGAGGATTTTGGATAATTTTTCAGGATCCAAGACCTCAGGAAGGTATTCGCTCAACCAATTGTAACTAATCGTCATGTTTCAAATCCATTTTCGGTTGCCAAAAATAGGTTATAAAAGCGGGATAAATGCCTAAAAATGCAAGTGGAATGCCATTCCAGTTAAGTCATTTTGGGGATTTGGAGCCCAAAAATGAGAAAAATCTTTCTGCACAAGACTCTGTGTATATTTCTAGAAAAAGGTAGGAAAACTTTTGAAATTGGTGGATAACAGTGGACATTTGTGTGAATAGCCCCTGTTTTCATGTGAATGACCATGGAATAACCTGTGGACGAAAATTGAAGTAAAAATATTTTTACAACCCGATTTCTTAACTCATATTCGCTCCCCCCATGAAAGAAGACCAAATGGTTTTCTAAAGGGGTAGCTCCTCAAATACGGATTTTAATTAATAGAAAGCAAGCATAATGGAACTTACCAGTTTGAACAAAGACCGAAAAAGAAGAAAGACTTCAGTTGATATGAGCACCATGCTCTATCTGTCTCTTATACACATCTCCGAGCCCACGAGACCGGAGCCTATCGCGT
>CAMFKK010000439.1 GCA_945957225.1 uncultured Sphingobacteriia bacterium
CAAGGGATTTAATAAACCATTGTATAAAAATGTGGTCATGGTGCAACCCAATATTGACCCATATCAAAAATTCAATCAGTCCTCTGCCAGTGAACAGATTGCCAAAATGATTCAACTATCAGAGAAGCAAATTGATTCTAATACCGTATTGGTGCTATGGCCAGAAACGGCACTCAGCGTGGCTGATTGGCAGAATCATGTTAGAGAGAACAGTTATTATCAACCCGTATTTGAATTTGTTAATAGACATCCCCATCTGGCACTACTTACTGGAGTAGAAACATTTAAAGCCTATACAGAAAACAATGCAACAGCAACAGCGCGTAAAGCTGATGACGGCACTTATTATGATGCTTTTAATGCTGCTGTATATATTAGACCCAATGAAATTCTACAGTTTTACAATAAAAGCAAATTGGTTCCAGGCGTAGAATCACTTCCCACATTTCTAAATTTCTTGGGGCCAGTTTTTGAACAATTTGGCGGTACTACAGGTGGTTATGGCAGGTCTAATGAAGCGGCTGTTTTTACTTCTAAAAACATTCCCTATATAGCTGCTCCCATTATTTGTTACGAGAGTATATACGGAGAATATGTGGGTAGTTATGCATCCAAAGGTGCTAATCTATTGGCCATTATTACCAATGATGGTTGGTGGGGCAATACCCCAGGTCACAAACAACATTTAGACTATGCCAGATTAAGGGCCATTGAAACCCGTAAATGGGTAGCCAGAAGTGCCAATACAGGTATTTCAGCCGTTATTGATGATAAGGGAAATATTATTCAAACCCAGTCATGGGACACAGCAGGGAGTCTCAAATACCCCATTCAAATTAATGAAGAAATTACTTTTTATACCAAACATGGAGACTGGCTCTATAGAATTGCTGCATTTCTTGCAGGCCTCATCCTAATCTACCGTATCTTTCTGTTGCTAAAATCAAAAATGCGAGCCTAATCCTTATTATGTACCAATCCATTCCTTATAAACAAACCACCCTTAGTTACCGAAAATCGGGTAAAGGAAAAGTATTAGTACTATTACATGGTTTTGGTGAAGATGGTCATGTTTGGGACCAACAAATGGCTGTTTTGGAACAATGGATGATGGTACTAATTCCTGATCTTCCCGGAACAGGACAATCAGAAAGATGGGAGGAATCCGGAATTGAAATCACGGATTATGCCAAAGCCATACTTGCCATTTTAGATGCAGAAGGCATTAGTAAATGTACTTTACTGGGTCATAGCATGGGTGGCTATATTACCCTTGCATTTGCAGAATTATTTCCTGAAAGACTGGATTCTTTTGGTTTAATACATAGTACTGCTTATGCGGATAGCGAGGAGAAAAAAGCCAACCGATTAAAATCGGTGGAATTAATGGACCAATATGGTGCAGGGGCATTTTTACGCAATACTATTCCTAGCTTGTTTGGCGCAAATTTTAAAAAGGAATATCCACAAGTAGTGTTAAATCAAATTGAACAGGCTGCTCATTTTGATACCAAAGCCTGCCAACAATATACCCTGGCCATGCGCAATAGGCCCAATAGGGCTTATGTGTTAGAAAGCAACCCATTACCCATATTATTCGTTATTGGCACAGAAGATCAAGCTGCGCCACTGGTAGACCTATTAGGGCAAATTAAACTTCCCCGCTATGCCAGTATTCATATTTTGGAAAATGTGGGACATATGGGTATGCTAGAAGCTTCAGATACCATGACAAAATATATCATGGACTTTGTTGAGAACCTATAAACAAAACCGATGAGGAAACTCCTCCTGGTACTGGTGATACTCTTGACCGGTTTACCGGCTTTGTCACGCCATATAGCGGGGGGAGAAATGTATTATGAATGGCTATCGCCCGGCGTTGGCAATACCAGTATGTATAGGGTTACTTTGCGTCTTTTTCGTGATTGTCAATCTAGCGGTCCCCAATTAGAAAACGAAGTTGTTACTGCAGGCATTTACGAAGGAACTAATCTGCGCATCTCATTAACACTTAGACTGGATGGTGGCGTAAGAACCATTCAATTAAATACTGGAACATTTCCTTGTTTAACAGGCGCACCAATGGTTTGCTATGAAGTAGCTTTGTATACCAATGTGGTGGAATTACCCAATAATGAACAAGGTTATACCATTTCAAGAAATGGCTGTTGTAGGGTAGACGGAATTACCAATATTGGTGGGGCCAGAAGTGTTGGCAGCAATTATGTGACAAAAATTCCAGGAACGGGTAGCCTAGCTTTGGGTCATAATAGTAGTCCTCAGTTCTTATTAAAAGATACAGCCCTGGTTTGCACCAGAAAGAATTTTGTTTTAGACTTTGGTGCAACTGATCCAGACAGTGATAGTTTGACCTATGTTTTTTGTGATGCTTATGGCGCAAATAGTGGTAGCAATAATGCACAACCACCCAATAATTTAACCCTTTCATCACTCAACTATTCTACCCCTTTTTCTGGTATGTCACCTCTAGGCCCAAATGTTGGTATTAATCAAGCAACGGGAATAATAAGTGGTGTAGCACCTGATGCTGGACACTATGTGGTAAATGTTTGTATTGTAGAATGGCGTGGAGGAAAACCCATATCGGAACATCGCAAAGATTTTATTCTTCAAGTACAGGATTGTGATCTAATTGAAGCCGATCTACCAGAAAAAACTATTCAGTGCGATACATTGGCTGTATTTTTTTCTAATCAATCCTTGGCATCTGGAATCACATCTTATAAATGGAATTTTGGTGAACCAAATTCAGCATCCAACCTTTCTACCTCTGCCACTGCTTGGCACCAATATGCTGACACAGGCAGGTATATGGCTTATTTAGAAGTGACTGGACCAAGAGGCTGTGTTGGTTTGGATAGTACATTGGTATTGGTCTATCCTGGGTTCTTTCCAAAAATGGAAGTAATAGGATCCTGTGTTCAAAAGCCCTATCAATTTAATGATTTAAGTACCACCAAATATGGCAGTATCAGTAGTCGCTGTCTCTTATACACATCTGACGCTGCCGACGACTAGTCGAGTGTTTTTGT
>CAMFKK010000440.1 GCA_945957225.1 uncultured Sphingobacteriia bacterium
GCCTTGTAGTAAGGCACCGGTAACTATATAGTTTTTGTATTTGCCATAAGGTAGGTTGGCTGTTATTCCTAAATTATTTTTTCTGGTATCAATTGAACCTTGAATAGAAGCATCATTAAAACCACTCAGGTTTTTATTGAAAAGTTTTAAATAAGGCTCAAAATAGATGGTGCTTGCCGATACATTAAAAACCTGATTCTTGGGTACGGTTTTGGGCGGTTTTATATAAGCAGGGTAGTAGTGATTTAAAAAGGATTGAATACTAGCAGGCAATTCCATAATGCTAAATTTGCCTACAATACTTGCATTGAAATCATTATTGGTAAGTGACAATGATTTAATACTATCTATATAAGTAGAGCTTAATTTTAGTGAGTCAAAACTAATCTCAGTTCTTTCACCTTTAATATTGGCATTCAAGAATTTGGCAGACCCTAGAAAGTTGTCAATATTGGTTCCAGTAAAATTGGCATCCAATAAACCTGTGATTTTAATTAATTCAGGATAAAGATTGAGTGCTTTTAAATTGGAATGCACTAAGTCTCCAACAATATTATAACTAGGTTCAGCTTTATCTAAATCAATTTCAATATTACTGGTAAAGTCAAGATTTGGGTCATCAATCTTAACCTCTCCACTAAAGTATTTTTTTTGAAAAGTACCCTTGGTAATAATATTGCTATAGGCATAATCATTAAATTCAAGACTATTGATTTTGCCGTCTAAACTGGTTTTTAAGCGGTTGATATTAAATCCTGTTCCATCAATCTTTCCTTTAAAATCAACCAGTCCTAATGGGGCATAGTCTAAAAATTTACCAATTTGAAAACGATTGGTTTCAAGATCACCTGTATAAGTGGGTTCCCCTTTTTTGGGAAACTTCATACCAATATTTGACTTTACTGCCCCAAGTGCAGAACTCAATAATCCATCAGTAACAAAATTATTGATGGTTCCCTTGAAATTGCCTCTATAAATAATCTTTCCAAGTGCTGCCAAATTGGGTACGGCAATATCTTTTAGAGCGGGTATTATGCCTAGGTCAAAATAATTGGTTTGAATGGTTCCATTATTGAAAATGATATTAGTAGTGTTAATGTCTGGTAGGCCTTTCATGGACAATTCCCCCACCAATGTACTTCCAGTTCCAGCCCGTGCAGATAAATTCTTAACTTGGAAATCAGTGACAGAACCATTGAAATTGCCGCTGAGATCAACCAATTTGTGTATGTCACTTAATTCAGGTGCAAAATAGGCAACATCATCGCTATGTACTTTGGCTTCCTTGAAATTGGCAACCATGGTAACATCTGTCACATATTCACCAAAGTCATGATTAAAGTCACGGTATTTCATGGCATAATAAGAACCCAACCTGCTTTTATTGGTCTGCAAGTTTAGGTTACTCAGTTCCATGATTTGTGGTGTAAATCTAAATCGTGCTTGTAGTTTTTTTAATTCAAATCCACTGCGGTCCTTTACAGAAAGATTAATATTGGCACGCATAGTATCTTTTACAAAATGGAACCCATTGATATTGCCATTTAACTTATTCAACCGAATATGCTCGGGATCAAAAAGGGCTATTGGATTCCCTTCATTGGCTTCTATCCAGATCTGCCCGTCTTTAATTTTGATACGCTGAACATGCACTGCAATATCGCCTGCGTTAAAATACATGCTGGTGTCCTTAAAATTGGGGTCATATTTTTTTCTTAAGGAATCAGGTCTTAATCCATCCATTTCCAGTAATTTGAAATAGGGTTTTTCCAAGGCTATTTCATTAATCTGGAAAATAGCTTTGCTAAAATCCATTCGCTCTACGTCTACTAAAACTCCCCCTAATTTGAACTCCATTCTTTCCCCAATCCAACGGTCATCTTGGATAAAGTGGATATTTTTTAAATCTAGTTTTTTTAAGTCTAGGTCTAATTTGGAGGGAGATTTTTTTTTAGGTCCCGGACTGGCAAAAAAATTGGCTAGAAACTGATAATTCCAAACCGAGTCTTTTCTGTTTAATTTTACCACAGCATCTTCTAGACCTATATATTTAAGTACAATTTGGTCTTTGAAAAAAAACCAATCCGTAATTCTAACTTTTAGATGTCCTGCATAAAGTAAGCTGTCTTTTTGTTTGTCCCTGATCAAAACCCCGTCTAAATTCATTTTATTAAACAAGGAAAAACTGACATGGTCAATCTTGATTTCTGTTCCAATTTGTTTGGATAAACGCTCGGTGACTTCTGCCACCAGTTTATTTTGCACCCATTCTGTTTGAATGGCTACAAAAACCAATAGTAAGATTGCCAAAAGACTCAGTAGGGTTCTTCTTGATATGTTGAGGGCTCGCTTCAGAAGCAGGTTGGTTTGGGGGTTAAAATTAATCAATACCTACTCCTAGGCAAATTCAATACCAAACTTCAAGAATGGCAATGAATGATTTATTTTTTTTCAAATAAGCTAATTTAGTTGGAAGAACCACGCTTCATTTGCTCATTAAATGACTGACTATGTCCTTTGGGAATACTAAGGCTTTTCCAGTCTTTGTTCCTAATAATCCGACCAACATATACTATTTGGCCAACATGGTAGGGATAATGGGCCAATTGTCTCAAAATGGCGTCATAAACCAAGAGCGGTTCTGTTCTAATATAGATGGTTTTATACAGATCCTCTTTTTGGAGACTAGCTAAACTGTTCAATAAACAATCCCAACCTTCTACCCAAAGGTCCATGACGGCTTCCTTTGTCAGCGGTTTAATTTCAAACTCTTGGTCTCTATTGCGCCATGGTTTTTCCCCGTCTTCTGTTAGAAAATTGGTCCAACGGCTTTTCATATTACCATGCATATGTTGAATGGTCAGAGCAATACTATTGCTTTCTGAACTGGGGGTCCAAAGCAATTCAGCTTCGTTTAATTGATCTAAAGTTTTATCCCCCAATTCCTTGTAATACAAAAATCGCTTGATGCAATCTTTTAAAAATCCTTCCATAATTATGTTGTTTAAAACCCCGCTACCGCATCATCTCCGCGTAGATCAGCAGCGGTTTCTTTT
>CAMFKK010000441.1 GCA_945957225.1 uncultured Sphingobacteriia bacterium
GGTAGGAATGGCTTGCATGCCCGTAGCGCTAGACTGATGCACTATGGAAGGCCTAATGCCGTCCCTGCTACTTGGATGACAATAATAGGAACGGCCACCAGAAAAAGGATCTTCTTTTTTGGCCAGCAATTGCAGCATCATTTCGTAAGGAGAAAAACCAAGAGAAAGCATCATGCTATCGTCTCGGTAATAGGGACTGACCCAGTCGCAGGGTAGCAATTGCATACCCGTAGCAATCTGTATGGCTTCATGACCTCGTGATGTGCTATGAACATACTTGCAAACCGGACGGTTGGCATCATATGTTTCAGACATCGCTTTGGCGGTAACCATCAGCTTGTAAGCGTCTGTTAATATATTAGTGGTCAGCATGTATTTCTTTTTCCAGAACCTAATTCCTTATCGAATGGTCAGTTCAAACATTTTTTCTTTTTCCAGATATCCTTCTAACACATCTCCTACCACGGTCTCTCCCACGCCAGCTGGTGTTCCTGTATAAATCAGGTCGCCAATATTGAGTGAGAAATAATTAGATATATTAGATATGATCTGGCTAAAAGAGAAAATCATGTTCGTGGAGTCCCCTTTTTGAACGGCTTCTCCATTCTTGAGTAAGGAAAAATGAAGGGGATTTTCCAGCAAATCAGGGGTCAGGTTAATCCACTTTCCAAGGATGGCTGAATTATCCCAGGCCTTGGCTTTCTCCCAGGGGAGACCTTTCTTTTTCAGTTCTGCCTGAATATCCCTTGCTGTGAAATCAATCCCAAGGCTCAAAGCGTCTACATACTTTTCGGCCTGGTCTTCTGAAATATACTTTCCGTTTTTAGAGATGCGTAGCACTAGCTCCACTTCATAGTGTAGCTCATTGCTAAACTCCGGATAGTAAAAAGGCGTCTGCGGTTGCAACAAAGCAGACTTGGGTTTCATGAAGATCACCGGTTCTTCGGGAACGTCATTGCCCAACTCTTTTGCATGCTCCGCATAGTTTCGGCCTACGCAGAAAATTTTCATAGCTCCTGTTTTAAAATAATAACTAAATAATCAGTGATGGATGCCCTAGACAGGGGTTCCGGGTACGGTTGATTACTTAAATCTTATTTACTCCTAGCTATAACTGCAAATAGGGCTTATTTATTATGTGAGGGATACATTATATTATGTGAAGGATAAATTATTCACTTGGCTCATGGTCTTTTCCAATCCAATTGCCGCAAACATTTCTATGATTTCAACGCATTTGACAATTTTCTGGTTTACAATACCCTGTTCAGTAGCCTGCCATTTGCCCAATACAAAATCTACCTGTCTGCCCTTGGGAAAATTGTTCCCAATGCCAAAACGCAGTTTGGGGTATTGATCCGTTCCCAGTATGAGTTGTATGTCTTTGAGTCCGTTATGGCCGGCATCAGAGCCGTTACCGCGTAGGCGGATTTTTTCTAAAGGCAGGGCAAGATCATCCACTATGGTCAGGGTATTGGCCAGTTCCACTTTTTCCTTGTCCATCCAATACTTAAAGGCCCTACCACTCAAATTCATATAGGTAGTGGGCTTGATGCATACAAAAGTCTTGCCTTTCCACTTCACTTCAGCCACATCGGCAAGCCGATCATTTCTAAAAAATCCCCCTTGCTTGATCACAAATTCACTGACTACGTCAAAGCCAATATTATGGCGCGTATGGCGATATTCCTCACCAATATTACCCAAACCAACAATTAAAAACTTGCTCATGGCCCCAAAAATAAGTTATTGTAGGGCAATAAAAAACGCCTCCAAATGGGAGGCGTTTCAAAAGTATCAAAGAACCAATTATTTCTTCTTGGCGTCTTTTTCTGCAGTTGCTTCTTCTTGTTTCAGCTGACGAGTCATTACTACTGAAGCAATAGGAATACGTGGAGAGTTCAGGATTTCATAGTTCTCATCCTTCACGTCTTCTACGCGAATGTTGCCATTCAGTTCCAAAGTGGTGATATCCACTTCAATGGCTTCTTTCAAGAATTTAGGCAAGGTTTTCACTTTCAAGGATTTCATCTTGATTACAAGTTTACCACCACCTTTTACACCTACTGATGTACCAACAAATTTCAGTGGTAGGGTTGCTATCACTTTTTTGTCGTCTACCAGTTCCAACAAATCAACGTGGATCAATGTATCACTGATCTTGTCAAATTGCAGGTCTTTTAGGATGCAAGTGTAAGTTTTGCCATCCACGGTTACATTGGCTAATTGGAATTCACCAGTGTACACCAAAGGCTTAAAAGCCTTTGCAGGAGCAAAGAAATTGATCTCCTGAGCACCCCCGTAAATTACAGCTGGCACGCATTCCTGAGAGCGAATTTGGCGGGCGGCTTTTTTGCCATGCTCGGTCCTCAGTTGTCCTTCGATTGTAATTGTGTTCATTTTTATAAATTTTTTGGACGGCAAAGGTAAGGAAACTAGACCAGAAAAAAGGCATCGTTTCAAAGGATTCCTAAAATAATTAAACCCGTCCTTTTTCTTGAAGAAAAAGCAACGGGTTCAATGTTTTACGTATACTATTTTTATTACAATTTATTCTCTCTTCCCTTTAATTGAGAATGAATAAACAAACTGGTAATACTCTTGTTCTCGTAAGCATTACGAATGGCGATGGCAAATAAATCGGCCACAGAAATGGCTTTGATTTTTCTGGACTCCTGTTTCAAAGGAATGGTGTCACAAACCACCAATTCTTCTAGTACGGAGTTTTCCAGGTTTTCATACGCAGCACCACTCAATACTGGATGGGTAATCAGGGCTCTTACGCTGGTAGCGCCCTTTTCCTTTAGAAGACCCGCCGCCTTGGCAAGTGTTCCGCCGGTATCACAGATATCGTCAATGAGTACAATGTCTTTACCCGTAACGTCACCAATCACCACCATCGAGGCAATCTCATTGGCGCGTTTGCGATGTTTGTCGCAGATGACCATGGGCGCATTAAAATAACTGGCTATCTCACGCACACGGTTGGTAGAACCAACGTCCGGAGCGGCAAAAGCTAGGTTATTCAGTTTTAGTTGCTCTATATAAGGG
>CAMFKK010000442.1 GCA_945957225.1 uncultured Sphingobacteriia bacterium
AGGTATCAAATTTGGAGAGGATTACCTCTGGCATATCAATAATCCCGACAAAAGCGATTGGTTCCCCCATTCCAAAATGCCCGCTGTTGCACTTTGTATTTTTAAAGAGCAATTCCCTGAAAATCAAGTAGAATTTGCCGCACAATTGCAATATGCCCTACATTTTGAAGGCCGTGATTTGACGGATAAAGAAGCATATCGGCATTTATTAGAAAAATGGGGAATTGACCCAAAAGACTTCTATGAAAAACTAGGATCCGAGGCCTATTTAGAGCAGGCTAGATATGAATTTCAACTCTGCAAACAACTACAAGTTACTGGATTCCCTTGTGTTTTGATACATATAGGGGACAATAAATTCCATTTATTAGCAAGGGGATTTACCCCCTATGAAGACCTGAAAGCAAGGCTAGACATGGTTTTGAACAGTTTAAACAAGTAATAACAGAATTGGAAACTGGAGTTCCTTGATTTTATCTTTACTTTGCAGCTCTTAAACAATCAATAATGGAGTATAGTAAACTGATTTCTATTACCGGCTTATCCGGTTTATTTGAACTAGTAGGTAGCAAGACCGATGGTGCCATTGTAAAATCTCTAGACGACAAGACTACAAAATTTGTCAGCAGCCGCGTACATAATTTCTCTCACCTGGAGAGTATTGAAGTATATACCATTCGCGAAAATGTGAACCTGGTAGAAGTGTTCCAAGCCATGAAGAATAGTACTGAAACACTGCCTTCAGAAAAAGACCCTTCTGCCGTTAAAGCATATTTTCAAAAAGTATATGCCGATATTGACTTTGAACGTGTGTATGCTAGTGATTTAAAGAAAATGGTCAAATGGTTTGGTATTTTAAGTGCCAACAATATTGACCCAGTATTATCAGAAGTGGAAGATGATGCGGCGGAAGAAACCGAAGCTTAATTCAAATTCAACCTTTTATAAGCCGTCCAGCACCACTGGGCGGCTTTTTATTTTCAGAATGTTTATCTTGTAGATTCAATATTGGTATATGAAGAAAATTTGCCTTGTCAGTTCTTTTTGCTTACTGCTATTATCAGCTAGCTCCCTTTTTGCACAATCTTTTTATGAAGAAACTCCCCAAGCAAAAAAATGGGTAAAACAACAATTTAGAAAACTATCCAAGGACCAACGGATTGCTCAGTTGATGATTATTAGAGCGCATAGCAACCTTGGACCAGAGCACGTGAAAGAAGTAACCGATTTAATTAAAAAATACAATGTTGGAGGGCTTTGTTTTTTTCAAGGAGGGCCTGTTAGACAAGCTAATTTGACAAATTTTTACCAATCAATTGCCAAGACCCCGCTCATGATTTCTATAGATGGAGAATGGGGTTTGGGAATGCGTTTAGATTCCGTAATCAGCTTTCCCAGACAACTAATGATGGGTGCAGTTGCTGATTCCAAAATCATATTTGATTTTGGGAAAGCCGTAGGTGAACAATGTAGGCGTTTGGGGATTCAAGTAAATTTTGCACCCGATGTAGACATTAATAATAACCCCATGAATCCTGTGATCAATGACCGGAGTTTTGGAGAAGATAAATACAAAGTTGCCCTTTATGGTATTCAATACATGAAGGGAATGGCAGCTTCAAGGGTTCTAGCATCGGCCAAGCATTTTCCTGGACATGGAGACGTGGCGGTTGATTCTCACAAAGACTTGCCCATTATATACAAAACTCGCCAACAGTTAGAAGATTTAGAACTCTATCCTTTTAGAGAAATGATCAAAGCTGGCGTTGGTTCGGTAATGGTGGCGCATTTGTCTATTCCAGCCATTGATACCACCGCCAACCTGCCCACCAGTCTTTCTCCTAAAACCATCAATGGTTTGCTTAGAGAAGAATTGGGTTACAAAGGCATCTCTTTTACAGATGCATTAGAAATGCAAGGGGTAGCAAAATATTTTCCAAAAGGAGCAGCTTCTGCGCAATCTTTAATTGCAGGTAATGATTTACTATGCCTTCCCGGCGATATTCCAGGAAGTATTGCATCCATTAGACAAGCTATTGATTCAGGCAAACTGAGTTGGGATATCATAGATCAGAAAGTAAAAAAAGTATTATTGGTAAAATACCATTTGGGGCTGAACCAAAAGTCTGTTATTGACACCAATCATTTGGTGGCAGACCTGAATCAAACAACAGACGCCATTAAAAACCGATTGGCTGCCGAAGCATTAACACTGTTGAAACTCTCAGATAATAATTTGTTACCCATGAAAGCCAAGCGCGTGGCTTATTTGGGAGTAGGTATAGAAAAGGGTAATGTCTTTTCTGAACAGGTTCAAAAAGACTATCAGGCTGATTTATTTTTCTTTGGACCAAAAGACGGTGCCAAAAAGAAAGACAGCCTGCTAAGCATTTTGAAAAAATATGATGGAATTGTTTTGGGTATGCACAATTTTAGCCGTAGACCAGCCAATAATTATGGCTTGTCCGAACAAACTATTACTCTCTTGCAAATGGCTCAAAATTTACCCGTGATCAATTTTGTATTTGGAAATCCTTATGGCATGAAATACTTATGCAATGCTAGCAATTTAGTAGCATGCTATGAAGATGATCTTATTACTCAATTAACTGCTGCTAGTCTTTTGAAAGGACAGATCTATGCCAAAGGTCAATTGCCAGTTACGGTATGTGAACAATTCAAAGCTGGTGACGGAATTGCCTATGCTTCTTATTTACCATCGGCGAAGCCAGAACAAGTGGGTCTTGATGCTGAAAGCCTTGCCCGTATTGACAAAATTGCCAATGATGCTATTGCTGGCGGTGCCATGCCTGGTTGTGTGGTCCTGGTAGCGCGCAATGGAAAGATCGCTTATAACAAAGCTTTTGGTTATACCAATTTTGACAAAAAAGAACCTATACATACTTCCATGGTCTATGACCTAGCGTCCGTGACCAAGGTATCTGCCACTACCGTTTCTGTGATGAAATTGTATGAAGAAGGTAAACTGGATTTGGACAAAACTTTGGGTGATTATCTGCCTTGGGTAAAGGGCTCTGATAAAGC
>CAMFKK010000443.1 GCA_945957225.1 uncultured Sphingobacteriia bacterium
GTCCTACACGTCCGCGTAATTGGTGCAGATCACTCAAACCAAAATGGTGCGCATTGTTGATCATGATGGTATTCACATTGGGTATGTCTACCCCACTCTCCACAATATTGGTACAAACCAATACATCATATTTTCTATCAATAAAGTCTAGGATTCTTTCTTCTAGTTCATGCCCTTCTAATTGGCCATGTGCAAAACCAATACTCAAATCAGGGCAGAGTCCTTGAATCATGGCACACATTTCTGCTAGTCCCTGAACACGGTTATGAATAAAGAACACCTGTCCACCCCTTTCTGTTTCATAATAGATGGCTTCACGGATAAAGTCATCATTAAACACATGGACTTCTGTTTGAATGGGCTGCCTATTGGGTGGCGGCGTATTCATAATACTCAGGTCACGAGCCCCCATTAACGAGAACTGCAATGTTCTTGGAATTGGTGTGGCAGTAAGGGTTAAACAGTCAACATTGGTTTTGAGGGTTTTTAATTTTTCCTTATGACCAACGCCAAATTTCTGTTCTTCATCAATAATCATGATACCCAAATTCTTAAACTTCACTTCTTTCCCTAAGAGTCCATGGGTACCTATAATAATATCTATCTTGCCTTCTTCCAGTTTTTGAAGGGTGTCTTTTTTCTCCTTAACAGATTTAAATCTATTCACATAATCTACCGTTACTGGAAAATCCTTTAAGCGGTCTTTGAATGTTTTATAGTGTTGGAAAGCCAAAATGGTGGTGGGCACTAAAACAGCCGCTTGCTTTCCATCAACACAGGATTTGAAAGCAGCCCTAATAGCCACTTCGGTCTTTCCAAAACCAACATCACCACAAACCAATCTGTCCATGGGCGATGGGCTTTCCATATCCTTTTTAACATCGGCGGTAGCCTTACTTTGGTCTGGTGTATCCTCATAAATAAAGGATGCTTCCAGTTCCGTTTGCATATAGGTATCTGGTGTGTGGGCAAAACCCTGTTGCGCCTTTCTTTGAGCGTATAATTTAATCAGGTCAAATGCAATTTCTTTAACCTTGGTCTTGGTCTTCTCTTTTAATTTGTTCCAAACATCGGAACCCAATTTATTTATCTTGGGAACTGTTCCTTCTTTGCCCGTGTATTTAGAAATCTTATGCAAAGAGTTAATGTTCACATAGAGAATATCACTGTCTTTATAGATAATTCTTACAGCTTCCTGTACTTTGCCATTCACTTCTATTTTTTGCAAACCACTATAAGTTCCTACCCCATGATCCATATGGGTTACATAGTCACCTGGTTGGAGGTCTCTCAAGGTTTTTAGCGTAAGGGCCTTATTCTTATTATAAGCCTGCTTTACCTTGTATTTGTGGTACCGTTGAAATATTTGGTGGTCTGTATAGCAAACAATTTTTAATTCCTCGTCTATAAAACCCTCGTGAATACTGGTGGCAATGGGAACAAACTGAATCTCGGTTTGAAGGTCTGTAAAAATGCTACTCAGTCTTTCTAATTGGCGGGGCTGTTCAGCAAAAATATAGATGCCATATTTAGCTGCTTCATGCGCTTTTAGATCCTTGATGAGTAAATCAAACTGTCTATTAAATGAGGGCTGAATACGCGTTTTAAATTCTATTTCATAATGGGCCAAATGTGGCTTGTATCCAAACTCTACCAAATCCCTTTTGATTAAGAGTTCTTCAATAGCAGCCACTTGCACAAAGTCTTCCTTAGATACCGTTTTCAATACCTTGGTATCATCCTCTTCCTCATTGTTGTTCATCCTGAACCCATTGGCAATCATAGATAAGAATCCATCTAGGTCTTCTTCTTGCTGGTTTATTTTTTCTGCAATCACATCCCAGTCCTTGAGCCAGACCACGGTATTTTCAGGCAAAAAATCTAATAATGAAACCTTATCTCCTGTTTCAAACTGGGTCTCCACATTGGGAATAATATTCACCTGCAAGAGCTTGCGCTCACTCAACTGGGTTTCAGGATCAAAAATGCGAATACTGTCTACTTCATTGCCAAAAAGCTCTTCCCTATAAGGCTTTTCATTGCCATAAGAATAAATGTCTAAAATGCCTCCTCTCAAAGCAAACTGACCGGGTTCATAGACAAAATCTGTTCGCTCAAATCCGTACATCACAAAGAGCTCCATCAGGTTATTCAGCTGAATGGTTTCATTCACTTTAATTTGAATGATATTTCCAGAAAGTGTTTTTGGCAGAACTACTTTTTCAAATAGTGCTTCTGGATAAGTCACCAAGATCTTTTTATTTCCACCCCCAGCTAATTTGGTCAGCGCTTCTGTTCTAAGCATCACGTGTGAACTGTTGAGCAACCGAAAATTCTTTCTATTCTTAAAGGAAGAGGGAAAATAAAATAGGTCTAAGGCATTGGTGAGGTTCTCTAAAGTGTTTTGAAAATAAGCTGCTTCCTCCGCATCGTTTAAAACTACCAAATGGTTGAGGTTCTGACAACTGGCTTGCATGAATACCGCACTCACTATAAATTCCGCACTGCTACCCTGTAAATTCTTGAGAAAGATTTTTTGAATATCGTTTTCCTGGATCCTTTGGGCAATAGAAAGCCTGCCTGCCAGTTCTAAAAGGCGGGGGGACTCTTGGTATTGCGCTAACAAAGTACCCATGTTCATAGGTGGTCACCGGGAAAACATTTGAGGCGTTTTCCATTTCAGGAGGGCAAAGATAAGTGCTTACTAGTTCTCTAAAATTGTATTGTTTAAGTCTTTGCAAAGTACTTGTTTGTTAAACAGCTTATAAAAAAGGGTTAAAACACCGTACACATCCTTCAAAAATGGACTTGAAAGTCTCTAACTTTAAGGGGACTTGCCCTTTAAAAGTTTATTTTTAGACCATGCTTAGAAAATGTTTGGGGATTATTTTATTGGCGGGTTGTGTTGGTTTCTTGCAAGCGCAGGTAATTACCAACAAAGATGTGCTAGAAATGGCCTCTAGAAATTATCGTGCCGTTGAAAATGAAAATTATGCCAAGGCTCTGAAACTAGCCAAGGATAAGGGTTGGAGC
>CAMFKK010000444.1 GCA_945957225.1 uncultured Sphingobacteriia bacterium
CCCCCCCCCCCCCCAACTCACATCGACTAGTCGTCGGCAGCGTCAGATGTGTATAAGAGACAGATTAAAAGGTCCAGCAGCACTGCGGTCAGACATGGGTGTTAAATGCCACTTACCCAATAAATAACTATTGTATCCATTTTCTTTGAGCACTTCTGCCATGGTAGCTTTTTCAAAAGGCATAAGCGCATCATAACCCTGAGCGTCAAAAGCGGTTTCTGTAAAATGCCCCATGTTCACGGAGTGATGGTTTCTGCCAGTAAGTAATGCGGCCCTAGACGGGGCGCATAAACCAGTAGTATGAAAATTGGTATAACGCAGTCCACCCTTGGCTAATTGGTCCATAACAGGTGTTTCTGCCAATCCTCCAAATACGCCGGCGGTACTAAAACCCACATCGTCTAACATAATCATAACAATATTGGGTGCCCCAGCCGGAGGCGATGGTAAATGATAAGATTGATATTTTTTGGTACTGCTATCCCATTGTTGGGGATCAGACACATACTGTTTTGCAGGGCTATATTGTGCTTGAATGGAAGAATGAATTAGCAACAAACAAAAAGTCAAGATTAGACAAAAACTTAATTTTTTCATAAGCAATATTGATAGAATAAATATAGTGCTGATTTTCAGAAGCTTTTATCAGAAACCAGGTCATTTTATCATTAAGGGATAATAATTCCTTTTTAATCTCGTTAATGATGTGATTGCCAATCAGCCATGATGGTAGGAATTGCTATGTTAAAATCCAAGCTTTTCCTACAAATTGAATGATTGGTTTATCAAATATTTGCATCATCAACTCCCTAATTCTGATGAATTTCAATTTAATATTAGCTATTACACTGCTTATTTCTGCTTGTTCAAGATCTGGTGAACCGGCAGCAAGTTCTCCTGTTGTGAACACCCCAATAGTAGCACCGCCCATCACCGATACGGTATATGTTGGAGACGGAAATTCAAACTTGACCATTTCTGGAAATTATAAACCTGGTACTTTAATTATTGTTAAGCCGGGTACTTATAATAAGGGTGGGGGGATTACTTTGGAACAACTGAGCAATGTAACAGTACAGTTAACTAATGTAATCTTAGATGGGTTGAGCCAAACCAAGGACGGATTTTACAATGTATTATTCCTGAATAAATTGAACAATGTATTGGTGGTTGGGGGAACTACCCAAAATAATGGCTACCGCATGATGTACATTAGTGGACAGTGTAAGAATGTCATTTTTTCAGGCCACAATTTTGTTAATAATAATGAAGGGGTCTTCTTTAATGCGGGCATTAAGTGGGATGGAACAGATGCCACATTAGGTCTACAGAATTTTGCAATTCGCAATTGCAGTTTTATCAACTGTGGTAATTCTATTATTGGTACTTCCATGGATCAGGCAACGAGTACTGTTTTTGACCTTGTCAAGAATTTTGAAATCTCAGGATGTAAATGGAAGGGTGGTAATCCCGGAACAGCCATGTATTTTCCAGCGGTAGATAGTGCCATGGTATTTAATAATACTATTGAGAATGTAAACATGAATCTGACCAATGATAATAGGATTTTCCTTTTTGTAGGTACGGCAGAATTCTATAATAATACCGCCAATATCTATCAAGGGCATGTTGCAGGATTGTGGTCAGTCAGTTTTGGAACAAAACCCAAGACCTCACATTTTTATAAAAATACTTGCAATGGTTCTCTAAAATATTCTGCCTTTGAATTTCAAGAATTTGCCATTTATAAAATTCCAGGTAAGACCACTTATGGTGACTTAGAAGTAGTAGGCAATACTTGCACAAATTTAAATACCGAACGCCATACAGGATTTGATGCCAACTTTATTGATAACTATGAATACGGGATCATGGGTGGTAAGGTTTCAGTAAAAGATAATATTGGCAAAAACTTTTTTGCTGCTCCAGCTCCAGGTGTATTTTGGAATTTAGCAAAGCCATCTGTTGTGAGTGGTAATATTTATCAGCAATAGTGTTACTTTAAAACTTGACGATTTATTTTTATCCTTCTTGAAGCAAGATGTTTTCAAGTTGTTTATATTTGAGTATACAACCGCTTCTAGGTTGTGTGCTTTGTAACTCCCAAAATTTTAACTAGGTCAACAGACAGGACATTCTAGTCCTTTATTCAACCGTGTTCAGTAATGAACGGTGCGTAACCCCTTTGTCTTTTATCCTGAATTGGATTGGTCAGCCAGTCCTATTATTCATTTGTTAAAACAAGGAGTTATGAAAAAGTCCATCCTATTGTTACTGCCCTTTATCTTATTGGCAGCTTGTCAAAAAACCATTGAACCCGTAATTGATGAACCAGTAACAGACAATATTGTCCGTGAATCAACAGCAATCAGAACCAGAACAGTTTATGTAGGTGATGGAAGTTCCAACTTAACCATCTCTGGAATCTATGCTAGCGGAACTACCATTGTAGTGAGGCCTGGCACTTATAACAAGGGTGGTGGTATTACTATTAAAAATCTCTCTAATGTTACCATACAACTAACTGGTGTCATACTAGATGGGATCAATCAAACCCAGCCAGGTTTTTACAATGTACTCCAATTAGAAAATTTAAAGAATGTTACCATTAAAGGTGGTACTACACAAAACTGCGGTTACAGACAGCTCTATTTGTCTAATAAGATAGAAGGCTTGGTTGTAACTGGGCATGTGTTTAAAAACAATGCAGAAGGGATTTTTACTTCTGGAGGAACTATTTGGGATGGAACAGATGCTACTGTGCCGTTTAAAAATATTGCTTTTAGAAAGTGCAGTTTTATCAATTGTGGTAGTTCCAGTATTGGGGGTGCTGTAGACAATAATACTGTAACAGACTTGGTTAGAAATTTTGAAATTTCTTCCTGTACCATTACAGACGCTAATCCCGGATCAGCATTTTATTTTCCAGCCATTGACAATGCATTAGTTTTTAATAATACCCTAGCAAGAATCAATTTGGGATTAACCAATGATAATCGAATTTTTCTGTTCACGGGTACTGCTG
>CAMFKK010000445.1 GCA_945957225.1 uncultured Sphingobacteriia bacterium
CCATCACACCACTCGACTAGTCGTCGGCAGCGTCAGATGTGTATAAGAGACAGGTACTTCCATCAGGCATCGTACCAGAATAATAAATAGAACTAAAATGTCTTGGTTGCGCAAAATCACCTGGCCTAATATTAGCCCACTGTGCTAATTGATTCACGTTTTTGGCAGTTAGGTCATTGTGGAAAACTGGTAAGAAAGTTGGGTATCTATAAAAATTGGTAAAGTTTTCAGAAGGACTAATCCTTTTAGAATAAGAAGGATTTAGATTAATTCCCAATTTTACGCGATTACTCAATTTGATATCCAATTTGGTTCTAATAGAATAACGCTGAAAATCACTTTTATACATCATGCCTTCATCACGCTGATAACCACCAGAGATAAAATATTGGATATCTTTTTTTCCACCTGAAGCACTAACCTGTACATTCTGGAATAAGCCTGGGCGCAAAGATTCACTCTGCCAATCTGTGCCTTGTCCTCCCATTAAAGTTTGCTCAACAATATAAGCCGCTTTTTCAGCATCAGTAGCCAATACACCTTTATTGGTGCGGAAACTGGTAAGGTTGGCTGCCGTAAAACCTAGCGTATAGGCTGTAGAATCCGTAAATCTTTGGGCGCCTTCATTATAAAGAAGTCTTAAATAATCAGAAGATGAAAGAATATCATAACGCTTATAATCCCTTTTCTGACCAAGGCTATATTTTACATTGTATTTAGTCTTATCCACTTTACCACTCTTGGTTGTAATTAGAATAACACCACTAGCACCTCTTGAACCATAGATAGCTGCAGAAGCAGCATCTTTTAATACTTCAACAGATTCCACATCTGCTGGGTTAACAAAAGATAGCCCATCAGCAATGGGCTGACCATCTACTACCACCAAGGGGCTAGAACCAGCATTGATAGAGCTAATACCACGAATATTAATTTTTGGTGCTGCGCCAGCTTCTGATGAAATATTCTGCACTTGCACACCCGCCATCTTTCCTTGTAAAGCTTGGTCTAATCTTGAAACAGGCAATTCGTCCAATCTGTCGTTTTTGTACTTAGCAACGGCTCCTGTTACACTAGATTTTCTTTGTGTGCCATAACCAATTACCACCACTTCATTGGTTTCACCCGCAGAAGCAGCTAGTTTGATATCAAAACTAGTTTGAGTTCCTATGGTTACTGTTTGCGATGCAAAACCAACATAGGAAAACAATAAAGTACTAGCACCTGGCTTGTATTTTAAGCTAAAAGTTCCGTCTTCTTTGGTAACGGTACCACCACTAGCTTTATCCGCCAAGATAGAAACCCCTTGTAAGGGTTCGCCTGTTTCTTTGTTGGTTACCTTACCTGTAACCACATTTTGTGCTGAAACACTACTGCAAATAAATAGCAGCAGTAAGACTAGCAATCGTTGTACATTTTTCATAGCGCTGTTTTGTATTTAGAAATCGTTGAGGGTTAACAAATAGTTGTACATATTATCTGCATGATTTGCAGTATTGATTTTTAACCAATCTTCTGCAGTTCTATGTTTAAATCTAGTAGCAGCAATACTTAGAAACGGAATTGCTTCTTGATCATTAAAAGGTTTTATCTGTGGACCATCCCAAGGTTTTTGCATGTTTAAAAAAGGTAATAAAACATCAACAGCCTTGGGTAAAGAATTGCCGTTAGCATCCGTAAAACCCCAGAAATCAAGATTAACTTTTTGACTCATTGCAGCAATTTTCAAAAAAGCGTCTACCACAAATACTGAATAATGAAAAGAAGTGGTTCTTGCCATCTCCAAAGGAAACCTACCCGATGGATCCATTTGTGCAGTTAAGCGTTTTTGAGCATTGGCCACAATCTCTTTTGCTTGTGGCAATTGGTTGGTATAAAGTGCAATAGATAAACGCAATGCATCATACCATGCGCCATGATTATTGGGTGCATCTAATTCCTCTTGACCAATCTTACTTGTTTGCATCCAGTTTAAGAAATCAGCAAACCATTGTTGAATAGCAACTTGTTCTTGCTTGGAAACAGCTTTATTGGCCGATAATAAACTAATAGCTTCAATAGCTTTAATAAGATGTCTACCATCTATTAATCCAGCACCCCTTCCAGAATTGACACCTTTGATGGCCTGTCCAAAATTCATATTGGAATTCATCTTCGTAGCTGTATCTAAAAACCATACCCTAACCAACTTCATGGCATGTTTGGCATAGGCATCTTTACCTGAAAAATGATGGGCCAGCGAGAGCTGAACTAAGTGATCGCAGAGCAATGGCAAATATTCTTTGTCCTTATATAATTTAACCTCAGGATTTGTTTCTCCGTCTTTTCGAATATAAGGAAGACCATCTTTTTTACTTGGGTCAGGCCAATGGTATGGTGCAAGACTCATATAATCATGCTTTGAACCACTTGGTGGGATTTCTTTTTTCTCTATTACAGAAACTGGACCAAATGCAAGCGACTTATCAGCAGACTTGATTAATTTATTATACGCTGCCTCTAAGGTTTGATTACCCGCATCCAATGATTTCTTTTGTTGCAGTAAAACCCTTAAGTACAGGATATTTGGACCAGCAGAAATGCCTTGTGCATTAGAAAAGCTGTAACAAAAAAACACTAGCATTAAAAACAATACAACCTTTTTGGATATTGTTTTCTTATATGGCATGGAATTATATAAATATTCAATGACTTTCATATTGCATTTATCTTTTTAAAGAACCGCTATTTTGGTTTGTTAAAAAATAAACACAGCACCAACCTAGTGGTACTAGCATAGCAGCTGTCACAAAAAAAGAGTGATAACTAGTTTTTGAAATAATTGGCACCAATAGAGTGATACCAATAGTACCTAACACGGCTGCAGTTCCACCCATTCCAGAAACTGTACCAACATTTTTACCGTTGAAATAGTCGGAAGGAAGGGTTTGCAAATTATTGATCATAAACTGGAATCCAAAGAGCGTCATGCCAATTAAAATCAATGCCAGGTTAACCAGTTCTTTTAGAC
>CAMFKK010000446.1 GCA_945957225.1 uncultured Sphingobacteriia bacterium
CAGATATGATTCATGACTATTGATATCTCCATTATCCACGCCTGCAATTTGTCCGTTACCTGAAAAGTCAAAATGAATCAGGTTATCCGCATTGGGGCAAGGTAAACCAGCTTCGTCCAATACTTGCACCCTTGCCAATACTACATCATCCCAATGGAATTTCAAATTTGGTTTGCTCAATGTTATTTGCAATTGAGCTGGCTTACCTGCGGTTTTTAAAAGTTCTCTAGTGGCTACAACCCCTTTGTTAATACCAACAACTTCAATGGTACCTTTTTCAAAAGAGAGTTCCCAATCAATGGGTGAATCATTGGCATTCTTTGGTTTCTTTCCCTGTGATTTACCATTTAAAAAAAGTTCCACTTCATCACAATTGGTATAGATATTTATTTTGGCATTGTCATATGTATCAAAATCCGTGGGTGTCCAGTCATTGACCCAAACCCCTGCTCCCGCATTATCCGATTTGCGCATCAAATGCACCACAGGTTGATCTGACCACCAACTCTGTCTTTGTAAACTTTGTTGTTTCCAATTACCGGCCCTATCAAAAAGCCCCTGACTATTGGTAACAGCAGGCCAGTCTTCTTCTCCCAAATAATCAATCCCTGTCCACAAGAATTGTCCTGCCATATAAGGTTTATCACGAAGGGCCAACCATTGATCCAGAACATGGGTATTTTCAGTTCCTATCACTTTCCAGTGTGGATTATTTTCGTGTGCCACAATTAATTCTTTCTCTCTATAATTCTGCCCTACCACTTCCATATGCTCTGCAAAACCACTCAAATACACTTTTGAATTGGCCGGTCTAAATAGCGCCATGGTAACAGGTCTGGTACTATCATATTCATGGATCTTATCTTGTTGGGCCTTGTATAATTCAAACCCTTTAGGATAACTTAGGTCGTCATGAATTTCATTACCTACACTATAGATGACAATGGAGGGATGATTTCTATCGCGCAGCACCATATCTCTGGTATCTCTTTCCCACCATTCTTTAAAGATGAGGTTATATCCTTTTTCACCATTGTGTTTAGGGGCAGTCCAAGTATCAAAAGTTTCATCCATTACAAGGAAACCCATTTTGTCACAGAGGTCTAAAAACTCTGGTGCTACAGGGTTATGTGAAGTTCTAATGGCATTTACTCCAGCTTGTTTTAATAATTTAAATCTTTCTTCCCAAATACCTAGTGGTACTGCAGCACCTACCGCTCCCCCATCATGGTGTAAACAAACACCTTTGAGTTTAATATTCTTTCCATTGAGCCAAAATCCTGAGGCAGCTTCAAATTTGGCATCCCGAATACCAAATGGTGTTGACTGTTGGTCAATCAATTGATTTTTCAAATATAATTTGGTCACCGCCGTATAGAGATGGGTATTTTCTAGACTCCATAATTTGGGTTGGGTCAATTTAATTTGCTGATAAGCTGTTTGAGTGGCTAGTGCAGAGAGATTTGTTTTCTCTGAAAAAGCTACTTGTTGTTGATTAGCATCTAATAAAATAGTTTGTGCCCATAACCCTGATTGGGGTTTGTTTTCCTGAATAATTTTCAAGGAGACTTTTACTAATGCCTGTTGGTCCGATGCTTCTGGACTGGTCACAAATACACCCCAATGATCAAAATGAGCAGGCATGGTACTAACCAGCCTAGTATGTCTATAAATACCCGCACCTGTATAATAGCGCGATGCAGGTTGCACCAAATTATCCGCTCTTACTGCAATGGTATTGGACTTTCCAAAATTTAAATAAGGCGTTAAGTCAAATGCAAAACTGATATACCCATAGGGTCTTTTGCCAAGAGATTTGCCATTGATCCAAACCTCACTATTGGCCATGACACCATCAAATTCAATACTGATTTTTTTATTGGATTCTGAAGCTGGAATAGTGAATGTTTTTCTATACCAACCAATGCCAGATGGCAGGTAACCTCCTCCTCTATTGGTAGGATTGTTGCGGTCATAAGGGCCTTCAATCATCCAGTCATGTGGAACCCTTAGAGATCGCCAGGAGGCATCATTAAATCCAATGGTTTCTGCACCAGCAAGATCTGATTGGATAAATTTCCAATCCAGGTCAAAATCAGTAATGGTTCTTTGGGAAAAGCTTGGTATAGATAGAAAGCTGATTAATACCAGCAGTAAACAGGATTTTCTCATATAGGCGTTTTCAATCAACCTGTAAATTACAGGCAGATGACGGCCTTTGCATCCTGTTTCATCCTGAAACTAAATAGCAACTGTTTTAGTATCCAAAACCTGCTTGAGTTCCTTTGCGGTACTCACCCCAGATTTACGCCAAAGGATCTGTCCTTTTTGGAAAACTATTAAGGTAGGAACCCCCTGAACCTGATAGGCTTGTGCAGCTTGAGGATTCTTATCAACGTCAATTTTGATAATGGTTACACTATCTTGCACCTGATCTTTTAATTCTTTGAGAATGGGGGCTTGCATTTTACAAGGACCACACCAGGTTGCGGTAAAATCTACCAATACGGGTTTGTCTCCGTTAATCAAGTCTTGAAAACTATTGTTGGGCATGGGTTTCTTTTTTAAACATTCCAAAAACCAAAGCACCCATTACGGCAAAATAGACCGTACTATTAAGGGGCTTTGAAGTAATCATACAAGTGCCTGTACTACAACCAATTTGTTTATAATAGATATATCCAGCAATGGCCCCTACAAAAGCACCTACTAGATATAGCCAATTTTTATTAAGAAACTTCTTCATATTCAATGTCTTTTATTGGTTCTTTGGAATTAACAGGACGCTGTGGAACCCCACATCCACCAGGGCCGCAACAGCCAATATTGGCCAATGCCATACCGCTTAAGAGCAAACCAGCAATGGTATACATGGTTTCATGTGCTTGAATTCCTTGAACCACAATTATTATCCCTAATACCAATCTTAAAGCGCGCATTAGGTTCCAATCTGTCTCTTATACACATCTGACGCTGCCGACGACTAGTCGAGGGGTGG
>CAMFKK010000447.1 GCA_945957225.1 uncultured Sphingobacteriia bacterium
GACTTGAACAAAGTGACCAACCCAGGTTATTCCGCCATTGGGCGATTAAGGGGCTTAGCAGAATTGCGTGGATTAGAATTAGGAATTTTGCGTTCAATGGAAGAATTAGTTTAGCTAATTTAGAAAGGCATTTTCGAATGAAAATATCGAACTTGTTCGAAAATTTAACGCAATTATTTCGTAGATTGAACTCTAAGAACTAATTGCTCAGCCATGTCAAAAGTAAACTTAAAAGACCTTGCCAAAGAATTGAAAGTATCGGTTTCTACTGTGTCTAAAGCGCTAAAAAGTAGCCACGAAATTAGCGCAGAAACCAAAAAAAGGGTCTTGGAATTGGCACAGAAAATGGGTTATAACCCTAATCCTTATGCAGGATTTCTCAGACACCACAAAAGCAAGACTATTGCTATTATAGCGCCAGAATTAACCAATAATTTTTTTATTCAAGCCATTAGTGGAGCCGAATCAGTAGCACAAGAAAAGGACTATCACTTACTTATCTATATCACCAATGATGACTTTCAAAAAGAGGAAAGTATTGTAAGACATTTACAAAATGGACGTGTAGACGGAGTAATTATTTCTTTAGCAAGTACTACCAAGGGATACCAACACCTAAATGATCTAATACATACAGGTATTCCTATTGTTTTTTTTGATAGAATTTGTCATGAAATTGAAACTGCCAAAATAACTACCGACGATTTTGCCAGTGGATTTAATGCAACCAATCATCTAATTGAAAATGGATGTAGAGATATTGCTTATCTCTCTATTTCAGAAAATTTATCCATTGACAATAAACGCAAACAAGGATATTTAGAAGCGTTGTTGAAACATGATATCCCATTTGATCCCAATAGAATTGTCCAATGCAATACTGATGAAAATTCCAATTTCAAAAAAATAAAACAGCTTTTGCAACAAGAAAAAAGACCGGACGGTGTATTTGCCTCAATAGAAAAGTTAGCCTTAAATACTTATTATGCCTGCAAAGAATTGGACTTAACTATTCCTAAAGATGTAAAAGTAATCTGCTTTGCCAACCTTAGAACAGCCCCATTATTAAACCCTTCTTTAACCACTATTACACAACCTGCATTTGAAATGGGTAAACAGGCAGCTACCATTCTATTTAAAAATTTGGATAAAAAAAGGACACTAATAACCAATGAAAATATTGTGCTTAAATCTGAATTGATTAAAAGAGAATCAACTCATGTAAATTAGAATACATATATTTTTTTGAACAATAGTTCAACAAGTATTGGTAGACTTTTTTCATTTTTAAACCAAGCATTAAATATGAAATATTATATTAATGTTGCTAATTTAGAACTGTCCTGTACTGTATGGTATAATCCGTGATACAACATTTATTATTTGCCGTTTAAACATTAAAAATAAATTCTATAAAAATGACATTAGTCATTTTTATAGCGGTCTAAAAAGATGAAACTTTGAAAAGCAAAAAAGACATTTTAGAACTATAAATTTTTAAGTATGAACAGTGATCAAAAACCCCAAAGCAATGAACCAAGCAATGTATTACCGGAATTAAAAGCATGGGTAAATAATATTGCGGGACAGTGTAATGCCAAGAGTATCCACTGGTGCGATGGATCAAAACAGGAATATGATGGCTTGTGTGAACTATTAGTCAAAAAAGGGACATTTCAAAAACTGAACCCAGAAAAAAGGCCAAATTCTTATGCTTGTTTTTCAGACCCAAGTGATGTTGCCAGAGTAGAAGACAAAACATTTATTTGTAGCCGTTTAAAAGACGATGCGGGCCCAACCAATAACTGGATGGAGCCAAAAGCCATGAAGCAAATTTTAAATTCGCTTATGGAAGATGCCATGCTTGGAAGAACATTATATGTGATTCCATTTTGTATGGGACCAGTTGGTTCACCCTTTTCTAGATATGGTGTTCAATTAACCGATTCTGAATACGTTGTTGTGAATATGCATATCATGACAAGAATGGGTGAAAAAATCTACCCTTTTATCAAAAGAGGCGACTATGTAAAATGTATACATACAGTTGGAGCTCCCATAAATTCTGATCAAGGTGATGCCAAATGGCCAAATAACCCAACAACAAAATATATTTCTCATTTTCCTGAAGAACGTTTGATTATTTCTTATGGCAGTGGATATGGTGGAAATGCTTTGATGGGTAAAAAATGTTTTGCATTGAGAATTGCCTCAGTCATGGGTAAGGAAGAAGGATGGTTAGCAGAGCATATGTTGATCTTGGGCGTTGAGTCTCCTCAAAAACAAAAAACCTATATCGCGGCAGCTTTTCCAAGTGCTTGCGGAAAAACCAATTTCTCAATGATGATTCCTTCTAAGGGTGTTGATGATTGGAAAGTAACTACCGTAGGGGATGATATTGCTTGGATTCACAAAGGGGAAAATGGACACCTCTATGCCATTAATCCGGAAGCTGGATATTTTGGAGTGGCACCAGGAACCAACTACCATACCAATCCAAATGCTATGGAAAGCATTAGGGCCAATACCATCTTTACCAATGTTGCCATTACTGCGGACAAAGATGTTTGGTGGGAAGGAATGACAAAGGAAATACCAGATGGATTAACTGATTGGCATGGCCAACCTTATGACAAAAATTCTGGTAAACCTGCAGCACATCCCAATAGTAGGTTCACAGCTCCTGCTTATCAAAATCCTGCAATTGATTCAGAATGGGATAATCAACAAGGAGTACCAGTAGAAGCCTTTGTTTTTGGTGGAAGAAGAAGTACTGCAGTACCATTAGTTTGTCAATCTTTTAACTGGAATTTTGGGGTTTATACTGCAGCTACCATGGGTAGTGAAACTACAGCAGCTGCATTTGGTGAAATTGGAAAAGTAAGAAGGGACCCATTTGCTATGTTACCCTTTATGGGATATCATATGGGAGACTACGTAAATCATTGGTTGCAATTTGGCAGAGATTTACCCAATGCCCCAAGAATCTTTAGTG
>CAMFKK010000448.1 GCA_945957225.1 uncultured Sphingobacteriia bacterium
GAATTGACTAGGGCTATTGTTATTTTTGAAAAAATTAGTAGGAATGAAGCAACAAATTTTTCTAGGAACAATGGCTTTATTGGTTTTAATGACAGCCTGTAATAATGCTAAAGACCAGAAACCAACCGCAGATTCAACCAACCCCGCAGAAGCCAAATTAGGACCAGGATCTGCCATCAAATATGATAGTTCAAAAAGGTATGTTTTTCTAACATGGGATGACTCACCCCAACCTCCCGGAACAGTCAATAGTAAAGCTATTTTCAGGGAACAGGGTATTAAAGCCACTTTTTTTGCGGTTGGATTTAACCAAGTTGGACCCTGGAAAAAAAGAATCATTGACTCTTTGAGAAATGATTACCCACAGTTCTTATTGGCCAATCATAGTTTTAGCCATGGTTTTAATGATAAGTATAGCAAATTTTATTCCCCAGAAAATGCGGATAGTGCCCTGAATGATTTTATCAAAAACGAGCAGTTGCTTAAGATACCCGTAAAAATCATCCGTCTGCCAGGTAATAATACTTGGGCTTCAAATGGAGATATTCAAGGACAAAAAACAACTAGCCCTGTTGTAGTTAAATTAGATTCATTGGGTTATAAGATTGTAGGTTGGGATATGGAATGGACTCAACAAGCCAAAGCAAAAGCGCCAAAGGAATCTGTAGATGAAATGATTAGAAAATTGAATCAGAAATTTGACGATGGTAGCACCAATCAACCAAATATGATTGTAATTCTATCTCATGACCGTCTATTTGAGAAAAAACAGTATGCTGATTCTTTGAGTAGATTTATCAATATTCTCAAACAAGACAAACGTTATGTTTTTGAAACCATTGACCACTACCCCACGGTTCAGGCAAATAAATAATTATAAATCATAGTTAATTAAAGGGTAAAACGAATAACTGTTCGTTTTACCCTTATTTTTTGTATCCCAAGCAGGGGTTTAAATGAATCATAATCCCTTACCTTCGCCACGCATTGGCCCACAACCATTGCTAAGAAATCTAAATCACAAGCTGAACAATCATGACCTTGAATCCTACACGAATTGAAGTGATGCATTTTCTTGCACAGAAAATTGATAGTATCATTGAAGAATTCCTAAAACCTATAGATACCAACTGGCAACCTTCTGATTTTCTTCCAGAAAGCAATAACCCAGAATTTACCAAGGAAATCAAAGAAATTCAAGAACAGTGCAAAGCCCTACCCTATGATTATATGGCCATCCTTGTTGGTGATATGATTACAGAAGAAGCTTTACCAACTTATGAAAGTTGGTTAATGGAAGTTGAAGGTATTAGCAAAGGAGAACCAAAGGGATGGAGCAGATGGGTGAGAATGTGGACTGCAGAAGAAAACAGACACGGAGATTTATTAAATAAATATATCTACCTCTCCGGTCGTGTGAATATGCGTCAGATGGAAATCAGTACCCAATACTTGATTGCAGATGGAATGGAAATTGGAACTGCAAAAGATCCTTATAGAAATTTTGTGTACACTTCTTTTCAAGAAATGGCAACCAATATTTCACATAGAAGAACAGCAACCTTAGCTAAGAAGCACGGCAATGAACAATTGTCAAAAATCTGTGGTGTAATTGCGGCGGATGAAGCAAGACATGCAAAAGCCTATCGTTCATTTGTTACCAAAATCTTTGAAGTTGACCCTAGTGAAATGATGATTGCTTTGGAAGATATGATGCGCAAGAAAATTGTTATGCCTGCGCATTTTTTAAGACAACAAGGAGAGAAAATTGGACAAAGCTGGTCACATTTTAGTGACGCTGCACAAAGACTTGGCGTCTATACGAGTATGGATTATACTAATATTTTAGAGTCCTTGATTAAGGAATGGAATATAGGCAACATCACTGGTTTAAATGGTGCAGCTGAAAAAGGCAGGGATTATTTGATGGGACTACCTGAAAGATTCCGTAAAGTGGCAGAACGCAGTTCTATTAAAGCTCCTATTGACTATCAATTCAATTGGATATTATAAATAAGAAATCAGTTTTTGACCCAAAACTTTCCGACAATTTCATGGGATCAGCTGGCCTAAGTATAGACCAAGCTACCCAAGTGAATGATTTTTTTGCCAAACATCCTTTGTTTAATTGGAGAGATATTCATAATTGCGAGGATCGCGCAGAAGCTATTTCAATTCTGTTAACCCATTGGCAGATTCCACATTTTAAAGCTTGGGTATTTAGTGGCTATTTCCTCAATAGAAATATGGGCAGTTTAAAAAACAAATGGAATTACCATGTGGCAGTGATGCTTCCCATAGTAAAAGATGCTACTATTTTGGCCAAAGTGATTGACCCTACACATTCAGAAACCTTAGAAAACATGGAAGACTGGGCCAATACTGTAACGCTGGATGAACAAAGCTTTTACTTAGTAAAACAGGGACATATTTATATTTTTCCTGTTGGTCAAATACAAAATGAAAATTGGCACCATCGCAACCGCCAAAATTACAAATGGACCATGCAAGGATTAGCTGGCATTAATGGCGTTAGTACCAGGGGAAAAGCTGCTGTTACTTTTAATAAATTCCGAATTGCCAATACCATGAAGGCTTTTCAACAACTACAAAATCACAAACCTTTTGCCTTTTAAGTTTATTTGGGTTTATGCCATACTTGATAAGGATACATGATCCATTTATTGAGCAATTGCAAAGCAATCATGGACTTAAATAATATAGAAGGATATACCGTAGTCTTCTTCTTTAGTACAGCTTTTAAAATAGATTGAGCCACTTCTTGGGCTGATTGTCTTGGCCATGGGATTGCAGATGCCTCTTGTCCATTAAAAAAATCTGTTTTAGTAGCTATTGGATAAACCAAAAGCAGGTGACAACCTGGGTTCTTTTCAAATCTAAAACATTCAGCAAATCTATCTAATGCAGCTTTACTAGCAGCATACATGGCATAATTGGGCATACCTGTTTTGGCC
>CAMFKK010000449.1 GCA_945957225.1 uncultured Sphingobacteriia bacterium
TTTCTTAGGAAGGGCATTGTTATTAGCCAAAGCAAAAAAAGACATTGTTCAAAATAAATTTTACTTTAATACCCTAATTATTGGTAATAACGCTACTGCTATTGGAACCTACAAAGAATTAATAAAAAACTTCCAGTACCTAGGCTTAAAACCAATAGGTTTTCTACAATCTCCGATGGAATCAAAAAATGGTCTATCAAAATATTTGGAATGTCTTGGAACTACCCATGAATTACTAAATGTTATAGATAACAAAAAAATAGACCAAGTTATAATTGCATTAGACAAAGAGCAATACTTATTAGCAGAAACATTGATTAATCTTTTAATAGAGAAACCAGTAGACATTAAATTAGCGCCAAGCATGATTGATATTCTATCTGGCTCTGTAAAAACCAATAATGTTTTTAGCGCCACTTTAATAGACCTTCAAACCAATCTGCTTCCCTATTGGCAACAAAATATCAAAAGACTATTTGACATTTGCTTTTCGCTTTTAAATTTAATCTTACTTAGTCCCTTTCTTCTAATTATTGCCATTGTAACAAAAATAAGCTCTAAAGGACCTATATTATATTCGCAAGAAAGGGTTGGCTTAAAAGGAAAAGCATTTACCATTTTTAAGTTTAGGAGCATGGAAACAAATGCTGAAAAAAATGGCCCTGCACTTTCAACAGACTTTGATCCAAGAATAACAAAATGGGGCAGATTTTTAAGAAAATGGAGATTAGATGAATTACCACAACTTTGGAATATCCTAATGGGCCACATGAGTTTTATTGGACCTAGACCTGAAAGAAGAATCTATATAGACCAGATTTTAGAAACCGCCCCTTATTATAGATATCTGCTCAAAGTTAAGCCAGGACTAAGTTCTTGGGGAATGGTTCAGTTTGGTTATGCATCAACAGTTGCTGAAATGATAGAAAGAATGAAGTATGACCTAGTATATATTGAAAACCTTTCTTTATTACTTGATTTCAAAATTATGATGCATACCATTCGTATTATCCTATCCGGAAAGGGTAAATAATAATTTAGACTTATTTTAGTACCTAATGCAAGCCGAAATCAGATTAGTTTACAAGAATGAAATTGACCCAGAAAAATGGGACAACTGTATTGCTAATAATGATAACGGTCTTATCTATGCGCAATTCCACTACCTGAACTATTTAACCAAACATTGGTCAGCCATTATCATAGGTGACTATGAAGCCATAGTCCCACTACCCTGGAATTCCAAATTGGGAATCAAATATTATAAAGCCATTCCTTTTATTCAACAATTGGGCTTGATTGGACAGGTTGACAAGAATCAAATTCCAAGAATTCTCCAATTGATTTTCAAATTTGCTAGCTATGGCGATTTGTTTTTCAATTATAACAATCAAGCCATTTTAACAGCAATTCCAACAAAGAAAAAGACAAACTTAGTTGTAGAACTATTCCAAGATTATAATTCAATTGCTAAAAACTATAAAAAAGATTTGGTCCAGAACATTGAAAAGGCCAAAAAGCATCATCCCATTTATCAAGAAAACAGTTTATTTTCAAAAACGCTAGAAGTCTATCAAGAACAATATGGGAATCGATTTAATTGGGTAACAAATTCAGATTTCCTACAACTAACTCAATTACTATCTTACTATCAAACAAAAAAGCAATGCTTTATAAGAGAGTTAATTGATCAAACTACTCAAGAATTATTGGCCGCTGCTATTCTTTTAAAGGATGAAAAAAGACTTTATCTTTTAATCAACACCATTACAGATCTTGGAAGAAAATGCTCAGCCAACCACTATTTAATTGACCTGATTATTAACGAATTTTCTAATTCAAAATTCATCTTTGATTTTGAGGGCTCTGAAATTCAAGGGGTTCAAGATTTTTTTAAAAATTTTCAACCCATTAATCAACCCTATTTTCATTTTCACCACAATCAATTAAGCTGGCCTTTCAAATTATTTAAATCATAATTTCCTACTTGTGTTGGTTGTATAACCATTCAATCATTGGTTGATCTATATATGCACCAAGCCAAGAGAAATGTCCTACGGTGGGATACATGGTTAATCCGGGATTAGCGCCAGCCTTAAATAAAGCAGTAGTCATATTCATAGATAGCTGAGGATTTACAGCTCCATCTTGTGCACCATGAAACATCCAAATTGGAATTTTAGAAAAACTGCTCACTTTACTAGTATCCCCACCCCCACAAACTGGAACGGCCGCAGCAAAAAGTTCTGGAGCCCTTGACAATGCATCAAATACCCCAAATCCTCCCATTGATAACCCAGTTATATACACCCTATTTGGATCTACTGGCATTTTTTGTATAGCCTGCTTAATTAAGCCAAGCAATAATTCCATAGGTTTACTTGGATTGGGATTTAATTCAATCTCTGTATTGTTAGGCGATCTTTTGAAATTAGACCATTGCTGTCCTTCTGGACACTGAGGAGCTATCAAAATAGATGGGTGCTGCAACATAAACTGATCAGTTCCAAACTGAAGTGCCCCCCATTTTAATTGGGCTTCATTATCCTTTCCTCGTTCACCCGATCCATGTAAAAAAATCACCAAAGGATACTTGGCCTTGGGATTTGCGTCAGGAAATAACTGACGATACAAAAGGGTATCTCCGTTTGCATTCCCAAATTTCAGGTAACTAAACCTATTGGCCTGGGCAGATAACTTGTTGATAATTGACCCAAGAACCCAAATAGCTAGGATTGTAAATAAAAATGATTTTTTCATGGCGGAACTTATAAAAAAAGGTTTCATGAAAATTACATGAAACCTTTTAAAAAATCAAAAATCAATTACTAACGCATCATGTCAAATACTTGCTTTTGTATTAGTAAAAATTCTTTTTCTAATAACCCAATAGCAATTTCCTTAGATGGAGACAAAGGCTCAAAGGAAGTGGCTATTTCCATATAGAGATCACTAACTTTTCTTCTATAT
>CAMFKK010000450.1 GCA_945957225.1 uncultured Sphingobacteriia bacterium
ATTGTCAATGCTTATTTATCCTTAAGCTTAGCCGATCAAACAAAACCTATTAAAAAAGAGGTACCAAAAATTCTATCTAAACCAACAAAATCCATCAAATAATGCCTAGACCAAATGCCGGAGATTTTGGCGCATTTTATCAGGGTTATGCAGACTTGGCTACAGGAAACAATGTAGCAGATTTGATAGCAACACATCCAAGTCATATAGCTGCATTTATCAGTGCCCTTCCAGATGATAAAGCCAATTATGCATACGCCGATGGAAAGTGGACCATTAAACAGTTATTACAACATTTAATAGATACTGAAAGAATCTTTGCGTACAGGGCTCTTAGAATTTCCAGAAAAGATACTACTCCCCTTCCAGGATTTGATGAAAACCACTATGCAGAAAATGCCCCAGTGGCAAATAGGTCTCTAGCTGAATTAAAAGAAGAATATTTTTTAGTCCGTAAAACAACCGATTTATTATTGGCAAGTTTTCAAGAAGATCAATTGAATTTTATTGGCAATGCCAGTGGACATCCTTGTACCCTCAATGCACTTTGTTTTATCATTTATGGGCATAACCTACATCATATCAATGTTTTGAGGGAGAGATACCTTTGATTAGTGAAGAGATAAGAGTGAAGAATGAAGAGATAAGAGTGAAGAATGAAGAGATAAGAGTGAAGAATGAAGAGATAAGAGTGAAGAACGAAGAGTGAAGAGTGAAGAGATAAGAGTGAAAAGTGAAGAGTGAAGAGTGAAGAGTGAAGAATGAAGAGTGAAGAATGAAGAGTGAAGTACGAAGAGTGAAGAACGAGGCGTTATAACTGCAGGTAAATATTATAATAATAAAATCTTCGGGTATTTAAGTAAAAAGCCCCGCTCCTAGAAGGAAGCGGGGCTTTTTGATGGTATTACCAATTATTTAGAACCAAAAATATGAACGGCCAATTGAACGTCTTTAGACACTTGACCTGGACCATAATTAACCCCTAATAAAGTTCTATCAATGCTTAAATAAGCCTGACCAAAGAAACCTTTGTCGTCAGCACTACGAACATTTACCACAAATTTTACTGGAACAGTAGCACCTTTGATAGACAAAGTACCAGTTACGTCAGCAGAAGCATCGCTAGTATAGTTTACAGTAGCAATTTCAAAAGTTGCTTCAGTGTATTTGGCAACGTCAAAAAAGTCAGGACTTTTTAAATGACCAGTTAAACGTTCAGCACTTGCGTCAGTTACTTTAACACCAGCCAAGTCAATCACAAATTTTCCTCCTTTTAATTTACCGCCATCAACAGCTACAGAACCACTTTTGATAGGGAAATAACCAGTGTGGAAATCTCCTTTTTTGGAACCAATCCAATCAATACGGCTTTTTTCCGCATTTACATTGTAATTAACTACGTCTTTTTTGGTATCAGCACCCACAAAAGAAGATAGACCCAAGATCAAAGCCAAAGCGGCAACAGCAAAAATTGATTTTTTCATAGTTTTTTTTGTATTAATGTTTAAGAGCATAACAAAAATATAAAATTATATGTTACAACATCAATTTATTCTCTACTATTTTAATAGGGCAGTTTCTCCTATCTTCGCAAAAATTTTATACATATGAACCTGCATGAATACCAGTCTAAGGAATTGCTGAAAAAATTCAATGTTCCCGTACAGGAAGGCATCGCTGTTGACACTGTAATGGCAGCGGAAGAAGCTTATCGTCAAATCAAGACCCAAACTGGCAATAATTTTGCTGTTGTTAAGGCCCAAATTCACGCAGGTGGACGTGGAAAAGGTAAAATTGAGGGAACTGAACAACGTGGTGTTGCGGTTGCAAAAAGCTTAGAAGATATTAGCAATATAGCCAAAAATATCCTTGGAGGTACTTTGGTAACCATACAAACTGGCCCTGCTGGTAAAAAAGTAAACAAAATCTTGATTGCTCAAGACGTTTATTATCCTGGTCCTAATGAAACAAAAGAATTCTATTTATCAATTCTTTTGGATCGTGCAAAAGGACAGAATGTAGTGATGTATAGCACAGAAGGTGGAATGGATATTGAAGAAGTAGCCCACAAAACTCCTGAGAAAATCTTTAAAGAATGGGTACACCCAGGTGGTGGCTTACAAGGATACCAAGCACGCAAAATTGCGTTTAATCTTGGTTTAAGCGGAGAAGCATTTAAGAATTGCGTGAAATTTGTGACTAATTTATACAATGCCTATATAGGAGTTGATGCTAGCATGCTAGAGATTAACCCATTGTTTAAAACAAGTGATGAAAAAATCATTGCTGTTGACTGTAAATTAAATCTGGATGATAATGCATTGATGCGCCATCCGGATATTGCAGCTTTGCGCGATGTAACTGAAGAAGACCCTACTGAAGTGGAAGCTGGTCAGTTTAACCTAAACTTTGTAAAATTGGATGGCAATGTAGGATGCATGGTAAATGGTGCTGGTTTGGCCATGGCAACCATGGATATGATTAAATTAAGCGGTGGTGAACCTGCAAACTTCTTAGACGTAGGTGGTACTGCCAATGCCCAAACAGTAGAAGCTGGATTCAGAATTATCTTGAAAGATCCTAATGTTAAAGCCATTTTGATCAATATTTTTGGTGGAATTGTACGCTGTGACCGTGTGGCAGCGGGTGTTATTGAAGCTTTTAATAAAATGGGAAATATTGAAATCCCGATTATTGTTAGGTTACAAGGAACCAATGCAGTTGAAGCCAAAAAATTAATTGACGAAAGTGGTTTGAAAGTTCAATCAGCTATTCAATTAAGTGAAGCGGCAGCCTTGGTAAAACAAGCGGTAGCTTAATCTTATTGCAATTGCAAAAACAAAAAAGACCCCGGTTGGGGTCTTTTTTGTTTTTGGTCTGTTTTACAGTAAATTTGCCCTGGTTTAATTGCTTGTAATTGGCTTTCCTAATACTTGAAAAAGATGCAACAAATACAACCAGTATGTG
>CAMFKK010000451.1 GCA_945957225.1 uncultured Sphingobacteriia bacterium
GGATAGTTCCAATAGTTCTAACAAATACACCAGAAATTTTCTGAGAAATAGTTTATTACCTCAACTACAAGAATACTTTCCTCAAGTTGAAGATAACTTGATCCATAATATGGAGCGATTCAAAGAAGTCTCTGAAATTTATCAAGCAACTATTCAAAAAAGACTAGCAGATTTGATGGAATGGAAGGGAAATGAATTTCAGGTTCCAATATTGAAATTGCAGAAATTACCTCAGTTAAATACCATCGTTTGGGAATTGATTAGTCCATTTGGTTTTAGTGTTCAACAGATTCCAGAATTGATTAAACTCATGAATGCTCCCAATGGAAGTTGTTTGTATTCGGCTACCCATCAAATTATTAGGAATAGAAAATGGCTATTGATTGCAAAGATTCAGCCTATAGATAATTCATTTGTGGTGATAGAATCAGCGGAAACTTCTATTGAATTTTCAGCGGGTAAATTGATAGCTAGTATGATCAATGCTCCTTTTGAGCTTGATGATAATCCCTTAAAAGCTTATTTGGATGTTAAAAAAATCAGCTTTCCTTTGTTATTGCGTAAGCCCAAATCAGGCGACTATTTTTATCCTTTAGGGATGGATAAAAAGAAAAAAATAAACCGATTTCTAATTGATCAAAAATTATCCAAAACGCAAAAAGAAGCTGTTTGGGTATTGGAATCCAATCAAAGAATTATTTGGGTATTGGGCATTCGAATTGATAATCGGTTCAAGTGTCAATCAACTACCAATTCGGTTTTGAGCTTAAGTTTTTGCCCTTTAAATGGTTAACGGAGATAGTCTAAGATTTGGTTGATAAAAACTAAAACAGGTCTGTAATCACTTAGGAACTGACAAGTGATAATCAAAAACACAACACCAAAAATGGCACCCCAAATATGTGCGGAATGATTGATATTCCCATGGCCTTTTTTGGCCATATAAGCAGAAAGTATCAAATATAATGGACCAAAAATAAATCCTGGAATATGAAAGGGTAGTGGGAAAATCCCCAAGCCCATAGTTGGGTTCAAAAAAATGCCTACAAAAATGACAGCTGAAACAGCGCCTGATGCACCTAAACTTCTATAATGGTAATTGTCCTTGTGCTGCAAATAAGTGGGTACCAAGCAAATGGCTAATGCTAAGACATATAGTAGCAAGTAAATGAATTTTCCTATGCTTCCAAATATGGCTTCAAATGCTCTTTCAACCATGTCTCCAAAAAGGTAAAAAGAATACATATTGAAAGCCAAGTGCATGATGTCTGCATGAATAAAGCCGCAGGTAACAAATCTGTACCATTGGTTTCTATTGGAAATGGCTGGTGGATAGAAGATAAGATCATTAATGACTTTTTCATTTGAAAAAGCAGTAAAAGAGATAATACAAGTAAGGGCAACTATAGCAAGTGTAATGGTAATCATAAGGCAAATTACGGATTTTAAACATGATGGTATTTCTCATTTTTAAGAATACTACAGGCCCTATATATTTGTTCTGCAAGGATTAACCTCACCATCATATGGGGGAAGACAAGTTTAGAAAGACTCCATATAGTATTTGCCCTTTTTGTAATGCTTTCATCAACGCCATATGCTCCTCCAATCAAAAAGACCAGCCTTTTACAACTGTCATTAGCTCTTTGTTGTAAAAATTGGGCTACACCAGGTGAATTAAATTGTTGCCCTCTTTCATCTAATAAAACCAGTTGGTCATCTAATTGTATTTGTTGTAAAATGGCCAATGCCTCCGCTTTTTTCAAAGCCAATTCAGACATGTTTGCGGCATTTTTGGGAGCAGGAATTAATTGCCATGACACTGGAAAGTATTTATTAACCCTACCTGTAAATTCCTCAATGCCAGACTGAACATAGGTTTCATGCGGTTTACCCACTGATAGGAATAATAATTTCATAGATTAAAAGTAAAGAATGATTTATGATTTTCTTCACAACAATTGGCTACATAATTGTATCTGAGTATAAATATGATTTCCAGAATTTAAAATACAATCTAGAGAAAGAAATATACATGACACTATTTAATCACTTAAAATTCAAGGGGCATGTACATTATTTCCAAAAAGTACCAACTATTATTTTGTGTATTAGTATTTAGTTTATCGGCATCTAGCCAAAGCAACCCAAGGCCAATCAGTGTGGGGCTAGAAACAGGAACATTGGTTTATCAAGGTGATTTAGTTCCAAGTATTGCAGGATCTTTTAAAAATTCACAACTTCTTTTTGGAATCAATGTAAGTAAACAGTTCTATCCTCATTTTGCATTAAAAGCCAGTTTATTTAAAGGACAGATAAGTGCAGATGAATCTGTTTATCAAGAACCCTCATGGAGACAGTTGCGTGCATTTCAATTTAATGCATCGGTAACTGAATTAGCAACTGTAGTGGTATTTGATTTTGCAGACCAATCATTGGATCAAACCCAAAGGTTAACCCCCTATCTATTTGCAGGCATAGGAATGAGCTACTTAAAAGTAAATAGAGATTGGAGTAAGATGAGTCTGGCTGCATTTGATCCCAAATCAAGTACAATTATTGGATTGGGGGTAGATACTTTAAAAAATCCACCTAGTATATTGCCAGTAATTCCATTAGGTGCTGGTTTGAGATATGCCATTAATGAACGATGGTCTTTCAATACAGAAATTGGATTTAGGTTAACAATGTCTGATTATATAGACGGGTTTAGTAAGGCCGGCAATAGCAATGCAAAGGACTTTTATTATGCCTTAAAATTGGGAATCAACTATCAATTTGGTTCTAGGGGAATCAAATGCCCTCCTGCTAAACGTTGAGTATTTTATGATAGATACTGGTTTAAAAACATCAAAATACTAAAATATTTAGTATTTTTGATTCATGGAATGGCATTTTATCATCCGTTTTGATCAAAAAGACCTGCATTTAAAAGCGGAAAGGATTTATTTGTCTGAA
>CAMFKK010000452.1 GCA_945957225.1 uncultured Sphingobacteriia bacterium
ATTTAGGGCACCGTCTTTGATCACAAATTGCTGGGGCGCATGGTCATGATTGACAATTCTAATCTGTGGATTTAATCCTCCTGTTAAATAATCGATTCTTCTGTTGAATGCATCGTTTTTAAAAGAGTCCAGCATGGGTTTCAACCCCGGTTTGATGGCATTGACCAAGGAATCTAGATTGGGCAAGTATTTTAGGTGTTTGATATTATTTAGGTCAATAATCATATTGCCGCTTCCGGCTTTGAGAATGCCCCAAAAACTAAAATGCGCTTTTCCCATTCCAATTTTTGGATAATTAAAAGTGGCTTCCGATCTGTTTAACGGAATATCATAATAGGTTCTGTTTTGTGCCAACAAGCCGCTGGCCAAGCCTGTGATGATCAGGCTGCATAAGAATAGTTTTTTCATAATTATTGGTTGTCTGTTAAGGATGTAATGATCACTGGTTTGGGTTTAGAAAGCCACCAGCTTCTATTGGATTCTTGGGTATTGATGAGATTTTCTTCTGATTCTTCTGTTATCTGTTTTTTGGTGGGGGATTTGGTATAGCTAGGTTCTGGTTCTTTGTACAAATCATAGAGATGTATAACGGGATATCTTTTGCGAACTACTGCTGATTTGTTGGCAGGCTTTGTGGCTATGACAGGGCTGCTCATTGCTACCGCGATAGTTGCAATTTGTTCTGCCGTGTCTTTGATGGGGCTTGTTTCAACAGGAATGGTTGTTGGAACTAGGGCAGTGGTTATTGGTTCAGAATTATTTGAAACCATGTCATTGTTTGTGACCGTTGTTTGTTGTTTAACTATCAGTTCTGTTGCTTCTGTTTTTCTGGGAGCTTCTTTATTGATGGGTAATGGAATATTTATTGGTGCCTGCTTTATGCTTTGTTTAGTAAATGAATCCTTTGGGGTTGCTACTTCTTTTTCTAAGATCCAAAAGATGGCAGCACCTGCTAGCAAGACTATCGCGGCAGCATAACGCAACCAAAGCATGGGTTTGCGCTTTTTGTCTTGCAATTGATTTTCTAATTGATCCCAAACCCTAGTGGCTGAAAAGCCAAATCCTTCCGGAAGGCTATTCATGCCATCTAGTTTTTCAGAGAGGGGATTATTTGGTTTTTCGTTGTGCATTTGTTTCATTGTTTTTTGCTGCCAATAATTGTTGTAGCATCATCCTGGCTTTGTTCAACTGACTCTTGCTAGTGCCTTCTGTAATACTCAGTTCCTGGGCTATTTCTGAATGCTTTAATCCTTCTACGGCGTAGAGGTTAAAAACCGTTCTATATCCCGTTGGCAATTGCGTGATCAATTGAAAGAGTTCTTCTGCGGCCAAATTATCCAAGGCATTTGCTTCTACCGGCATTTCATGACCTAGCTCTTCAGCTACCAGTAAGAGCGGTTCTTTTTTTCTTAATGAGCGGAGACATTCATTGATCATGATCCGCTTCATCCAAGCAATTGCCGCACCGTCATTTTGGTATTCAAAATTGGGAAGGGCTTTGAAGATGCATAAGAACCCATTCATCATACATTCCTCTGCCAATTCATTGCTGCGCAAATACCTTCTACAAAGCAGGAAGTAGCGGGTAGAAAATTGGTCAAACAGCCATTTTTGGGCCGTGAGCCTTTCTTCTTTGCACTCTTGTAGCAGTTTTGCTAGTTCCATGAATCAGCCGCTTTATCATTGAAATACCTTTTTAGCATAAAAGGTTGCATGGGGTAGAAAAAAAATCTAAACTAAGATAGCCAGTTTTAGTTCTGCCAACTTAGGGTTAACTTGTAGCGTGGAAAATCTGTTCCCATACAGTATCTATCCGATTGGCGACCAAGCCCTCACACTGGACTTTGGCAATTTGATCAATGATCAGATTAACGCCCGAGTAATGGCCCTATTTTATTGGCTAAAGGAAGAAAACTTACAGGGCATCAAAGACATTATTCCTGCCTATGCCAGCATTAGTGTGGTTTATGACGCGGCATTGATTCGTAAATGGTCGGGGAATGGATCGGCTTTCGCGTATATGGAAGACTACCTAACCAAGGCCTTGCAACAATTGGATTTGCTGACTTTTCCCAGCAGCAGAGAACTGCGGATTCCGGTTTGCTATCACCAAAGTTTAGCGCCTGATTTAGTGGAGCTTTGCAAAGCCAAAAAAATGGATTTGGATGAATTGGTAGCCATACATGTTTCAAGACCCTATCGGGTTTATATGATTGGGTTCTTGCCGGGCTTTGCTTATATGGGTAGTTTGGATGAGCGCATTGTAGCTCCCCGTAAGCAGACGCCGCGCACCCATGTGGCTGCTGGATCGGTGGGGATTGCTGGCGTGCAAACGGGTATTTATCCCTTTGCTTCCCCGGGGGGATGGCAATTGATTGGCCAAACACCACTGAGTTTGTTTAATGCTAATGAGGCAATGCCAACTTTGTTTCAGCCTGGCGATCTGGTGCAGTTTGAACCCATTTCTTTGGATCAATTTTATCAACTAAAAAACAATCCATCCTGATGGGGATTCGTGTGATTAAATCAGGTATGGCAGATAGTCTGCGCGACGCCGGGAGATACGGCTTCCAACACCTGGGTATACCACCCGGCGGCGCAATGGACAATATTGCCATGCAGGTGGCCAATATTTTAGTGGGTAATCCAGCAGGAGCGGTAGTATTGGAAATGCACTTTCCCGCGCCACAACTGGAATTTAACTCACCAACGCTCATGGCCCTCAGTGGCGCGGACTTCCAAGCCACAATAGATGGCGTAGAGATTTCCATCAATCAACCCATCTTGGTAGCAATAGGATCTGTTTTAAAATTCAACAAACCCCTTACTGGAGCACGTTGCTACTTGGCAGTAAAAGGCGCTTTGGAAGCAGATGAGTGGTTGGGTTCAAAAACAACCAATCAATTTGCCACCCGTGGTGGATACCAAGGACGCAATCTGCAAAAAGG
>CAMFKK010000453.1 GCA_945957225.1 uncultured Sphingobacteriia bacterium
TTGTTTTTAGATCTGGGTAAATGGTAAAACACCATAAATGGTGTTTACGATGGTGTTTGATTTGGTGTTTTTTTTGACCTTAAAACGGTCAAAATGAGTGATTTTCTTAAAAATTAGGAGGTCGAATATTCAGACTTAGAATCTGCTGTAATCTATGCTCTGTTTGGGTTTGAGCATAAAAAAAGACCAGTAATTGCTTACTAGTCTTTTCTATTTGGTCGGGAAGACAGGATTCGAACCTGCGACCCCCTGGTCCCAAACCAGGTGCGCTACCGGCCTGCGCTACTTCCCGATCATGGGTTTTATGCCGATGCTCTTTGAAAAAAGAGCGGTGAGGGCGGGATTCGAACCCGCGGTACAGAGTAACCCGTACGGCAGTTTAGCAAACTACTGATTTCAGCCGCTCATCCACCTCACCGTCCTACTCTCTTCAGAGAGGGCTGCAAAAATAGGTAGCTGAGTGCTAATTGCCAAAAAAGGATGCAAAAAAACTTAAAATAAAAATCCCGAAGCAGGGTTAAAGCTGTTCGGGATTCAAATAGATAAGGTTCAAAGGCTTACATAGCCGCTAATTGCACTTTCTGGGTCAATTCCATCACGTTCTCTCTAAAGATGCTGTCAGTGTCCATTAAATCTTTAACGGTCTGGCAAGAGTGAATTACGGTGGTATGATCGCGGCCACCAAAATGCTCTCCAATAGTTTTTAGAGAATTCTTGGTAAAGGCCTTAGCCAAGTACATAGTAATTTGACGAGCTTGTACAATTTCACGTTTGCGTGTCTTGTGCAATAACTTGTCATATGGAACATCAAAATATTCGCAGACCATTTTCTGAATGGCGTCAATGGTAATTTCTTTGCTAGAAGTCTTCACAAAATTGCGTAGTACTTTCTTGGCCAATTCAACGTCAATGTCTTTCTTATTTAGAGAAGACTGAGCCAATAAAGAAATTAAAGCACCTTCTAATTCTCGTACGTTGGTGTTAATATTATATGCTACATACTTAACTACTTCTTTAGGCATATCCAGACCATCGTTCTTCATCTTCTTTTCTAGAATCTCAATCCTAGTTTCATAATCTGGAATCTGAAGGTCTGCACTCAATCCCCAACGGAAACGGCTAAGTAATCTTTCTTGCATGCCATCCAAATCTTTGGGTGGTTTGTCAGAAGTCAATACCAATTGTTTTCCGCTTTGGTGTAAGTGGTTGAAGATGGCAAAGAATGCGTCCTGACTTTTTTCAGCACGGCTAAAAAATTGCACATCGTCAATGATCAAAACGTCTATGAGTTGATAGAAATGTATAAAGTCATTAATAGCGTTGTTACGGCTATGGTCTTGAAACTGGTTGATGAATTTTTCACTACTCACATACAACACCACTTTTCCTGGGTGCATGCGCTTTACTTCATTACCAATTGACTGGGCCAAATGCGTTTTACCCAAACCAACACCACCATAAATTACCAAGGGATTAAAAGAATTACCACCTGGCTTATCGGCAACTGTTTTACCAGCCCTACGTGCTACCCTATTGCAATCACCCTCAATGAATGAATCAAAAGTGTACATATGATTGAGCTGAGGGTCAATCTGCATCTTTTTTAATCCAGGAATCACAAATGGATTCTTAACAGGATTGTCAATCACCAACGGGAAGTTCATCTCGTTGTTGTTGTAAGTCTTCATGTTGCTAGCTGGAATATCCATAGAACCAGAGCGGCCATTGGTATTTCCACTATCCACCATAATGCGGTATTCTAATCTAGCGTCTTTACCCAATTCCCTTTTCAAGGTTTTGGCTAAAAGATTTACATAATGTTCTTCTAAGTATTCGTAGAAAAATTGGCTAGGAACTTGAATCAGCAAAACGTTTGCTTTAAGCTCAACAGGCGTGATGGGTTCGAACCAAGTTTTGAAATGTTGCCATTCTACAATGTCTTTGATAATTTTTAAGCAATTGCTCCAGATTAATTCAGCGTTCTTGGCCATACAAAAATCAACGATTTATAAACAGTTATTTTATTCTCAGAACAACCAATCTTTCCACATTTCCAATCCCTACAAGTTATCCTATTTTCTCCACATTTTGAAATGTTAAGAAAATAAATTGGGGGCTGCAATATGTACACTTTATGTTGAAAAAAAAATTTTTTATTTAGCATTAATATTCCCTATAAAAATGGATTTAGAATCAGCCGTTTTAGTACCATTAAATGACGAAAATTTGTAATCCATGCGCCCCAATTGAATTCCAGCCCAACCAACCTGATTTACCAACACTTCTTTTTGGCTTTTATTGGAATATTTTCTGGGCTTTTCAAAGAAACGATGGGTGTGTCCACCAATAATTAAATCAATATCGTAGCTCTCTTTTGCCAAAATTTCATCACTAACTTTTCCGTCATCGTACTTATCCCCAAGGTAAGAAAGGCAAATAACAAGGTCGCAGCCCTTTTTTTTCAACATTGTGGCTGTTCTATTTGCCACAATAATTGGGTCCTGATAAACGGTTTTTCCATAGAGATTTTCTGGCACCAATCCTGCAAGCTCAATGCCTATTCCAAAGACTCCCACTTTGACCTTTCCTTTTTGAAAAATCTGGTAGGGTTTTGTTTTCATTTCAAGGGCTGTTCCAGTAAAATCATAGTTGGACATGAGTACTGGAAAATTGGCGTGCTGTAATTGGGTAGCAAAGTTCTCAATGCCTCCATCAAAATCATGATTACCCATGGTACAAGCATCATAACCCATCATGGTCATGGCTTTGATTTCTGGCTCTCCTTTATATATATTAAAGTAGGGGGTTCCTTGAAAAATATCGCCTGCGTCTAGTAAAAGCACATGGGTTTGCTCCTGTCTAATTTTCTGAATCAGCGCTGCTCTTGCTGCCACACCACCCATTCCTTGGTTTCTACCTCCATCCATGGGAAAGGGTTCTAACC
>CAMFKK010000454.1 GCA_945957225.1 uncultured Sphingobacteriia bacterium
TGGCAAAAGTGACCAACTCATTAGCAATCATCTCACCGGACTTGGTTCTATAATCTTCGCCCATTTTCAGGTTTTCATAAAAAGCAGCAGGAATTCCATATTCCAATACTTTTTCGCGGAAAATCTTTCTGGGTTTCTTTTTCTCGGTGATTAAAAAACCCCAACATGGAATCCTATGAATGGTTTGAAAACAGTCTATGCGCAATTTGGGCTGATCCAAAATTATCCCCTCTTCTTTTAAAGGATGAAAATTCAATGGGAAGGGCAGGGTAGTACTAGCAACTTTTAATTGTAATTGAATAATGTCTAGTAAGTCTGCAGGTGCATACAAATTCAATGCATGTTCTCTACCCAAGAGACCCATACTAGTAATCAGCCCTATGAGTCCAAAATAATGGTCCCCGTGTAAATGAGAGATTAGGATATGGGCAATTTTACTATGCCTAATTCTATATCGGGCAATTTGCATTTGGGTGCCTTCGCCACAATCAATCAGCAATAATTGGTCATTGATGGTCACCAACTGAGCAGTTGGGTGCCGATCATAGGCGGGAAGTGCTGAATTATTGCCCAGAATGGTGATGCCAAACATGAATTGGTTGCTAAAAATGAAAAATAGGAAGGCAAACAGTGGCCATCCACATATTATAATAACTAACTATCGGAAAGGGCTTTTTATTGCCAATTGAGGGGTATTTATTTGTAAAAAGCGGCGGATTGGCCCCTGTAATGGGAATCAGCCCAAACAGTAAATAAAAATCAGTTCTAAAAATTCGAATATTCGTTATTTAATCCCTACTTTTGCAGCCGATAAAAAATTAGAAGTAAATTTCCGGAGTCTTTTTAAAAATTTTGAGATGCCTTATTTAACAACAGAAAAGAGAGCAAGTATTTTTGCAGAATTTGGTGGAAAAGCCACTAACACCGGCTCAATTGAAGCACAAGTTGCTATTTTGACCGAGCGTATCGTTCACATTTCCAACCACTTAAAAGCTAATAAGAAAGATTTTTCTACTCAGCGTGGTTTGATGAAAATGGTTGGACAGCGCAAGCGTTTGTTGAGCTATATGCAAAAACATAACCTGACTGGATATCGCGCCCTGATTGAAAAACTGGGTCTGAGAAAATAATCTTTACCATGATACTTATAGACTATTCCCAACTGACAATCATGTACGGTTGGGAATAGTTTTTTGTGTCTACACCTGATTTCCATTTTCATTTTCCTTTCACAAAGGCCACGATTTACTGGTTTAACGGCTTGTAAATCAGCGGCCTACTACAATACAAACATGTTATCACAACCAACTAGTGTAAAATTTGATCTTGGCGGTGGACGCGAAGTGACAATAGGTACAGGCAAATTGGCCCGTCAGGCCGATGGTGCTGTTACCGTAAGCCAGGGCAACTGTATGATTCTGGCAACCGTTGTTGCCAATAAAGACCCTAAAGAAGGTCAAGACTTTTTCCCATTAAGTGTAGACTACCAAGAAAAGTTTGCATCTGCAGGCCGTATTCCTGGTTCTTTCTTCAAAAGAGAAGCGCGTCTAAACGATTATGAGATCTTAACCAGCCGCTTAATTGACCGTGCTTTAAGACCCCTATTTCCAGAAGATTATCTATGTGATGTTCAGGTATTAGTAACCTTGGTTTCTAGTGATCCTGAAATTATGCCTGATTCACTAGCTTGCTTGGCTGCTTCAGCAGCACTAGCTGTATCAGATATTCCTGTAATGGAAATTATTTCTGAAGTAAGAATTGGCCGTATCAACGGTGAATATATTATCAACCCCACTCGTTCACAATTAGAGCAGTCTGATCTAGAATTCTTGATTGCTGCTACTGAGAAGAACTTGATGATGGTAGAAGGTGAAGCCAAAGAATGTGCTGAGGCTGATCTTGTAAAAGCATTGGAAATTGCTCACGACGCTATCCGCATTCAAATTAAAGCACAAGCAGACTTGCGTGCTCAATTGGGTATTACTACCAAGCGTGATTATAAAAAGCCAGCCTCTGACGAAGCCATCAATGAAAAAGTGATTGCTTTTGCCAAGCAAAGGGTGTACGAAATTTCAAGAAAAGGATCAGCCAAACACGAACGCAGTGATGCTTATGCTCAGTTGAAAGACGAGTTGATTGCTAGCCTTGGTGAAGAAGCAACAGACCTAGAAAAGAAACTGGCTAAGAAATACTATGAAGACCTGAAATGGACTGTAGTAAGAGATATGATGTTGGAAGACCGCATACGCTTAGATGGTCGCAAATTGGATGAAGTTAGGCCTTTGGCCATGGAAGTGGAACCATTGCCTTCTCCACACGGATCTGCATTGTTTACTAGAGGGGAGACCCAGTCTTTGACCACTGTAACATTTGGAACCAAACTAGACCAATTGTTGTTGGAAACTGCAGCCAAATCTGATTATGGTAATTTCTTCTTGCACTATAATTTCCCTCCATTCTCTACTGGTGAAGTAAAAATGATTCGTGGTGTTGGTAGAAGAGAAGTAGGACATGGTAATTTGGCCATGCGTAGCTTAAAACAAATGATGCCAGGAAATGACTATGCTTACACAGTACGTGTAGTGAGTGATATTTTGGAAAGTAATGGTTCATCTTCTATGGCAACTGTTTGTGCTGGTTCATTGGCACTGATGGATGCTGGTGTTCCTGTTCCAAAACACGTGAGTGGTGTGGCCATGGGATTGATTACCAGAGCCGATGGTAAATATGCTATTCTTACAGATATCTTGGGTGATGAAGATCATCTAGGTGATATGGACTTTAAAGTTACCGGTACCCGCGATGGTATTTGTGGTGTACAGATGGACATTAAAGTAGATGGTTTGAGCATGGAAGTGATGATGGAAGCATTGGAACAAGCCCGCAAAGGTCGTTTACATATCCTAGATGCTATGTA
>CAMFKK010000455.1 GCA_945957225.1 uncultured Sphingobacteriia bacterium
CAGTTGAATATTGTCTTCTTCTGCCATCTCTTTTGTGTGCAAAACATGCAATAAATCAATTGAAGCATCATGTTTAGCAAAATCCTTTAGAACTATGGCTTGGTTTGCTACTTCTTCAAGATTGGTAAACCAAGGTGAACCAACAAAAATCAAATGCTTTTCTTGTTCTAAAAATTCAAACTGCCCTCTTAACACAACCTGCCCTTTTAGGGTTTTCATATCTAGAAAGAACATTTCATCTACACTGGATTGCAATTCCTCAAAACCAATTTTTGAATACCTTGGCCTTGTCACAATAAAACACTGTTCAAACCCAGTCCCCAATTCAAAGGAACATAGTTTTCTTAGTGATTCCCCCATTTCAATAACCTGCATCTCTTTATTAAGAAGAAAAAAAAATGGGAACAACCTATTCCACTGTTTGATATTTAAGTGAATATTCTGCAAACAATCAATTTTTAAATTAACTCCAACTTATTTCAAAAATTTCAAAATCAAAACCTTGATTCCTACTTTGCATAAGTTCTACTTTAGCATCTACATTGAAATAAATGGCAAGTCCAAATAACACCCCCCTCATAAATTCTTGCAATGCAGGCCTTTTAGAATAATAATGAACCTTATAATGCTGATCAACAATTCTTTCAATTTTGAATTGTGGAGGAGATAATTTGGGATACATTAATTGTACCCGATCATGAAAGCTTGGAAGTCCCATTAAAAATTCAGTTAAATTACCTCCCCCGGTTTTCAACATAGAACCATATCTTTTTTGACAAGTGTGCAGTATCCACCATTTCCCAAATTCCAAAAGCACAACTTCAATACCAATACCTACTACATCAGCAGTTGCAGCCGCTAATTGATATGTAACTGCATCATCATATGCTTCATTACTTAAAAAAATTTGTTTACCAACCCCACTCTTCAAAAGAACTGCCTCCCATATTGGAGCACCAAATTTTTCAATAACCAATTCTTCAATAGATTTATTAATAATTCCGTACATAGTCAGATATATTTTATTTTAGTTCTCCATTTTGAATCATTCTATAAATAGTAGACTTTCCAACATCCAATTTTTTGGCCACCATCAAAACATCATTATCATATTTATCCATAAAATGTTTGATAATCTTAAGCTCATATTCTCTTAGGGTATTTTCTTCAGCCAAAAGGGAAGAAACGCCACCCATGATTTCAACATTCAAATCTTTCTCTTCTATAATGGAACCATCTGACATAACTGCAGCAAGCTCTATCAATGACTTTAATTCTCTAACATTACCTGGAAAAGAATAGTTTCTTAGTTTTTGAAATGCTTCTTGGCTAATTTGTTTTACTTCTATCTTATTGTCATTACAAAACTCTTTAAGAAAATGCTTAGCCAATACAAGTATATCATTACCCCTTTCACGCAAAGGCGGCATTTCAATGGGCAATCCCAATAACCTATAATAGAGATCTTCTCTGAATTTCTTCTCTTTTACGTCCTCTAAAAGATTCCTATGAGTAGCCACTATTATTCTAACATCAATAGGAATTACCGCATTACTCCCAATTTTAGTAATCTCTCTTTCCTGCAAAACACGCAATAACTTTGTCTGCAACAAGGCATCCATTTCACCAATCTCATCCAAAAAAATAGTCCCTTTATTGGCTTCTTCAAATTTTCCAATTCTTTTTTCAACAGCACCTGTAAAAGCGCCCTTTTCATGCCCAAATAATTCTGTCTCCAATAATTCCCTAGGAATTGCCGCAACATTTATGGCAATAAATGGATGCTTTTGTCTATTGGAATGATAATGAATTGCCTTGGCAACCATTTCCTTACCGGTTCCAGTCTCTCCCGTAATAGAAACCGTAATATTGGTAGTAGTAGCTTTTTGAATTAAATTAAATACTTTTTTAATAGGATCACTTTGACCAATGATGCTATTTGAAAAATCATAATTCTTTTTTAGCTCACTTTTTAGTGTAGCAACTTCTTTTCTAAGGTCCTTTAACTCCCTTAATCGCACCAACAAATTCCATAACCTATTATTGGTATCCTCGTCCTTAACAATATAATCAAAAGCACCTGTTTTCAACAAATTCACAGCAGTAGCAATATCTTCTTGACCAGAAATGATAATTACTTCTGTTTCCGGACTAATTTCTTTGATTTTTTTTAAAACCTGATCACCATCCATTTCAGAAAGAGAATAATCCAATGTTACCACATCTGGAGAATCGTGCATAGCTTTTAGAAAATCCTTTTCATTCTCAAATTTGCTAACTTGATAATCAGGATTCATAGAAAGATGATGCTCTAACATGGCACCATACCAGCGATCATCTTCAAGAATAAATATTTTCAACCCATTGGAAGGTTTCATAAAATGCTTTTAAATATCCTTTGAAAGAAATTTGGATGAAAAACAATGCTAATTTACAAACAGTTTCATTATTGGAATAATTTTATTTTTTAGAAAATAATAGCACAATTCCATAATTGGGAATATTTTTCCAATTTTTACACTATCGCTAAGTCCAAAAAATCTAACTCATTGAATTTTATAGCATTGCAACTGTCTTTCCTATTTGGTATGGGATTTGAGGAAATCCTAATCCCATATAAAATTAACCATCAAAGTTTCCACATCTTCACAACACTGAAGCCCAACAGTATTTCAAATAACTACCTTTACCACTAACGCAAACGTATTCTTTATGTTAAAAGTGGGTGTATTTGGTGTGGGACATTTGGGAAAATTCCATTTAAATAATTGGAAAGAGATTGAAGGAGTAAAACTAGTGGGATTTTTTGACCCCAATAATGAGAATGCCAATCAGGTCATAGAACAATATGGTCTTAAGCGTTTTATGGATGAAGAGAAATTGATGGATGCTTGTGATATTATTGATGTAATC
>CAMFKK010000456.1 GCA_945957225.1 uncultured Sphingobacteriia bacterium
AGACCCAAAAAAACTGTTATGCGAAAAATCGCTTCATTGATGAGAGTGGTGGTGTGACTGCTTTTCATTTTCTCGCTGCCTGTTCTTGGGCAAAGACAAACGGTTTCCGGCACCGTAAAGGATGCTGAGAAAAACCTGCCCTTAGCAGGCGTTACCGTTAAAGTGGTGGGAACCACTTCTACCTCCCAGACTAACGAGTCAGGTTCATTTACCATTAAAGCCAATAAGGGACAAGTTCTCTTATTGAGTTATGTTGGTTTTGAAACCCTTCGTTATACTGTTGACGGCACCAATTTAAGTATTGGTTTAAAAAGTGCTGTTACAGAATTGGATGAAGTAGTAGTAGCCATGGATATCAAGAAAAAATCCAGAGACCTTGGTTATTCTACCCAAGTAGTAAAAGGGGAGGATTTAAAAGAAACCCAGCGTGAGAGTTTTGTAAATGGATTGCAAGGTAGGATTGCCGGAGCAACCATTACTTCAACTTCTGGAGTACCGGGAGCATCATCTACCATTGTATTGCGTGGTTTTAACTCTTTGTCTTTAGATAACCAACCTTTGTTTGTAATTGATGGGGTTATTAGAGATAATAGTACTATTGATGCAGCAGCTAGTGTTCCTGCTGCTGCTGGTCAAAACAATACTTCTAATGATTTTACCAATAGGATTGCTGATTTGAATCCCAATGACATTGAATCCATCACTGTTTTAAAAGGACCAGAAGCAACCGTGTTGTATGGTAGTGCTGCAAGTAATGGTGCTATAGTTATTACCACTAAACGTGCCAAAATCACTTCAGGTAAAAGATTGAATGTGAATTATGACAATAGTTTCCGTTTCCAGTCATTGCAAAATGTACCTTCTGTATTTAATGGCTTTATGCAAGGAAATAATGGTGTTGCCAATAATGGTACATTCTCTGCGTTTGGTCCACCAATGCCAGCTGGTACTAAATTATATGACAATATTGGCAATTTCTTTAAAAATGGTTTTGGTCAAACGCATAACCTTGGTGTAGACTTTGGAACCATGAAGTCTAGCTATCGCGCCAGCGCATCTTATTTTGACCAAACGGGTGTGGTACCAGGAACCAGATTGCAAAGAATTAATTTCCGTTTGACCAATACTACCAAGATTGGTAAATACATTGAGATTACTCCTTCAGTTGGTTATACGAATAGTGACAATGATAAAGCATTGAAAGGTGCAGGTGGTTATTTGTTGAACTTGTTTCAGTGGCCAGCAACTGATGATGCACAAAACTATTTATTGCCAAATGGTAACAAACGCTATTTGATAGCTACCAACAATACCGCTGATAATGCAAGTTTAGGAACTATTGCAGAAACAGATAACCCTTTCTTTGCAGTGTATCGTAACCATGCAAGAGATAAAACGCATAACTATGATGCAAATTTGGCCATAAATTATAACCCTACAAAATGGTTGACTGTTGCGGGAAGGTTTGGTTACAACTATTATACTACGGATGGTTACCAATACCGTGATCCAGAATCTGCTTCACAGTCTTCTATGGCCAACCAAGGTCAATTGGATAACTATTATTATAAAGTAGCAACTTATAACCATACCATTTCTGCTTCTGCAAAAAAGAATTTTGGCAAGTTTAATACACGTGTAACAGTGGGTACTAGATGGAACCAATTAGAATTCCAGAACTATGGTATTTCTGGAACAAAAGATAGTATTAGAAGTTTTGATAGTAGCAGCACCGGAATAGCAACTAGAACAAGGTTGAGTCGGGCAACTTTGTATGGAAATGAAAACTGGAACTTGAGAAAATCTTATCAGGTTGCCGCATTTACAGAAGCTACTGTTAGTTATGCTAATGTGATTTTCCTAACAGGATCTATTGCCTTTGAATCTTCCTCTATTCTTCCTGCTGCTAATAGAAACTATAGCTATCCAGGTGGAAGTTTGAGTGTGATCATGAGTGATATCTTCCCTAAAATGAAGGGTGGTATCTTAAATTACTGGAAGCTGCGTGGATCATTGGCGTCAACGGCAAGACTCCCATCGCCTTATGCCAATCAGTCCAACTTTGTTCCAACGGTGACTAGTAATGCTTTGCCGGCCAATTTGACTCCTTTGCAATACGCATTTACCAATGCCAATCCTGACTTAAAACCAGAAAGACAAAATACCTATGAAGTAGGTACAGAAATCAGGTTGTTTAATGATGTAGTTTCTATAGATGCGGCTTATTATAATGCCATTGCATCTGACCAAATTGCACAGGGTTTCCGCGCAAGTTATGGTTCTGGATTTGTATTAAATACAGCCAATAATAGTAGCGTAAGAAACCAAGGGGTTGAAATTTCATTAGGCATTAAAGCAATCCGCAAAAAAGACTTTGATTGGAATATCCAATTCAATTTCAACCATATGTGGAATAGGGTATTGGCCATTCCTGCTTCTATTGATATTTCTGGTGGTGATTATTATGATGCGTCAACTTGGTTGTATAGCAATGCTAGAGGGGGTATTAGACCAGGATTCTCAACTGGAACCATTTCTAGTTTTGGATACCTCCGTCAGAATTTAACACCAACAGGTGCCAACGGAGTTACCTCAAATGATGGTGCAATTGTTATCAATGCTACCACTGGTTTGCCATTAAACAATGCCTTCTTCCGCGTTAGAGCAGACAGAACAATTTGGGTAACCTTGGGTACCATTAACCGATTCCGTTATAAAAATTGGAACCTAAGTTTCCTATGGGATTTGCGTGTTGGAGGAGACATTTTCAATGCCACCAATATGTACTTAACCAATTTGGGTAAATCTACCAAAACAGCCGATAGGCTTACACCAAGAATTATTACAGGTGTTTTGCAAAATGGCTTAGAAAACACTGCCAATGCTACTGTTAATAATATTCTGGTTACCCCT
>CAMFKK010000457.1 GCA_945957225.1 uncultured Sphingobacteriia bacterium
GCATCTTCCTTTGCTAAATTGAATTTTTCACTCCTACGCTGCCACTCATTCATGGCCGTATTTTTTTCATCAAAACTAATATTGTTTTTAATTGCCTTGAATCCTGTTGCATTGGGTTGATTGCTAAAGCAACGCCAAAGCGGAGTAGCAGCAGCATCGTATTGACTCATGGGAGGTATACCCAAAATCAATTCCATAGTCCTAAGAACAGATGAGGTTGAATACATGGTATGATCCACAAATCCTCTTTTTACATATCCCCCCGCAACATAAACAGGGCTTCTATGCGCGTCTACATGGTCTGCGCCATTTTGTGCATCATCCTCTAAAATAAAGACAGCACTCTCTTTCCAAATAGGACTCTTGCTCAAATATTCTACAAACATTCCTACCGCTAAATCATTGTCTGCAACGTGTGCAAAAGGAGTTGGTCTTCCTTTTCTCATACCTTCTGTATGATCATTGCAAAAACGCAGGCTATTGAATTTTGGTACTGCATCTGCTGCCAATAAGGAATCAAATTCACGCTTCCATTGACCAAACCTAGTGGTATCTCTTACTTCATGGGTATAACTTGTAAAATAAGGGCAGAAATGATTTTTCAATACGGGAATATTGGCTTTACCATTGTCTGCAAATTCTCCATAGGTACGGAAACTGACTCCCGCTTTTTTGCAATGATCCCAAATAAAACCACCCTTGTTATTGGCCACCTCTCTATTACCTTCTGAGTCATAACTACCTCCTCTATTTCCATAACTATTAACCCAATTCTTTTCTAGGTAGTCTGTGGCATAAGCACCTGTACTCCAATTATGACCATCCGCACTTACCTCTCCATCTACATAAAAATTATCCAATAAAACAAATTGATTGACCAATGCGTGTTGGTTTGGCGTAACTTTTTCTCCAAACAAAACCAAAGATGGGTCTCCATTTCCTTCTTTGACATCACCCAAAACCTGATCATAGGTTCTATTTTCCTTGATTATATAGAACACGTATTTAATAGGGCTTGGTGCTCCTACTTTTCTGGGAATAGGATTACCTTCTTCCCCTACTGCAACAATTTCTTGTTCTTTTTTATAAGGCGTGTTCTTATATACTTGTTGAGAGTATAATGCCAATTGAGCATCAGTAGGCCTTTCTATTAGACTAAGTGTACCCTTGAACAAACCTCCAATATATTGTACTCCAATGGGCTTATTGGGATCCCCTTGTTGATAAACAACTTCTTGCTTGCCTACATAAGGGTTGGGACCATATGGATTGGCCATGGAAGAAAAACCCTTGCCATTACTTACCAGAATTTTCTTACCCAATACTTTGACATTGGTTGGATACCAGCCTACCGGAATAAAACCCTTGCTCTTACTTGCACCTGGTTTGCTAATATCAAATACAGCCAAACAGTTATTGTCTGCGTTGGCAATATAAATGGTTTTTTCATCTGAGCTCAATGCCAATCCATTGGTGGTTGATCCATTGGGTGCATCTGGATACAGCGCTGCATTAAGGGTTTCAATAACTTTTCTGCTTTTTACATCAACTACTGATACGGAATTATCATTGCTATTGGCAATATAGGCCCAGGTTCCTTTTTTATTCAAACAGATTTCATTAGGATTGTCCCCTACAGGAATAGTGTTGACAATATTTTTTTTCTCAGTGTCAAATACATATAGCTTGTCACAACCCCAACAACTGATATACAATTCTTTTTTATCAGGTGATAGGACACAAGCATATGCTTCTCCTTCTAACTGGTATTGTTGATTTGTTTTGGACGGTAGGTCTACCAGATAAAGCGATTTACTATCTCTTGAAACAACGTATAATTTATTGGCAACATCATCTAGTGCAATGCCAGATGGTCCAATTTTATTGGGCCATTTTTTTCCAAGAATAATACTGTCTTGTAAAACCAATTTTTTGTTTTGAATAGCATATTTTAAAATCCAGTTATCGTGTCCACCAGCAGCATACAAATAGTTTTCATCTGCACTAAAAGCCAAACCATACCAGCTTTTGGCAATGACCACAGAATCCAACAATTGTTCTTTCTGAGGATCAATTAATTGAATACTTTGAACTCCTTGCCCATTATTGGTAACAGCCAAAAATTTACCTGATTTACTCAGGATCATATTCAAAGGCAGGTCTCCCAAAGGCAAACTCCTTCCTACTGGGGTAAGACTCCAACCATTTGGCAATTGCACTGATTTGGCTTGCATTTGATCAAGACTTTGGGCACTTGCCTCTTTCATTACAAAGCATACAAAAACAAGAAAAAGCTTGCTAACTAATTTCATGGGAGCTATTTAAGAAGTCTAAGATACAAAAGCCTTTTACCAAAAGCATCAGATAATAGAAACATCACATAGTTATTAAAAACGAGACTGGTGTCCTGGCAAATGCTTGAGTAATCTTTTGCGGAATTTATGATAGTCTACTGTAATGGTATGTCTGGGTGTAGGAATTTGGTCAAAATCTGGATGGGTTAATTCTTCTTTAATCAAGGACTCTATATTAGAAGGACGTTTCCACTGACCACTTAATTCCCTTGCCATGATTTTTGATTGTAATTCTGAACCAGGCCAAATACAACCCAAGGGTTGAAACAAACCAATAAAATAGAGATTCTCAATATTGGGATGCATCATACGTAACCATAGGGGCACAGCACCTTCTGAATAATCTATCAGGTTTTTGTCAAAAAAAGGATGGGTTATTTGATAACCGGTACAGGCAACAATGGTATCATATTCTCCCTTGCTACCATCCACAAAACGCACTGTATTACCCTCTAAGCTTGCAATGTCTTTTCTGGGTTTGATTTTTCCGTGCCGAATGCTAAAAAACAAATCTTCATTCACCGTTGGATGATGGGAACCCAAGGGCTGTCTCTTA
>CAMFKK010000458.1 GCA_945957225.1 uncultured Sphingobacteriia bacterium
GTCTCGTGGGCTCGGAGATGTGTATAAGAGACAGGGTATATGCTACCTAAAAACTGGTGGTGAAAATGGTGGTGAAGCGGTAAAAGCTTTCCAAGATGCTATTAGCCGTGATCCTAAAAATGCTAGGGCTATGTGGCGGATTGGTAAGGTTTATCAAAGCCAAAACAACAAAGAATCTTTGGAGCAATATTTTAACAATGCCATTGCTGCTGATCCAACCTTCCCGGCTCCTTATTTGGAATTGTTCAACTACTATTCTAATAGAGACGTGGTACGTGCCAAAGGATATTTGGATGATTTCTTAAAATATGCAGACAAGGATCCTTTAAACGATTTCTTCTATGCAGAATACTTATTCCGTGCAGGTAAATATTCAGAGTCATTGGCAAAGGCTAAAGAAATTGAAGCATCTGCTGGTTTGGCTGCTGCGCCAAGATTGAGTTTATTATATGCTTATAACTATGACCGTTTGGGTGATAGCGTTGCTGCTCGTGACAACGTGATCAAATTCTTTGACGCCAAATTGGATATTCAAAGCCAGGACTATGAATTGGCCGTGAAACTCTTGTCTAAATTCCCAGGTAGAGAAGCTCAAACCGTAGGTTATTTAGAGCAGGCCATTGGAAATGATACTTCTAGGGTAAACAAAATGGGCTATATGAATCAGGCTGCTGATTTGTATGGTAAGGCTAAAATGTACAAAGAGCAATTGTTTTGGTTGAATAAAGTAATGGTTGCAAAAGGATCCATGGGAGAAGCTGATTTCTACCGTACCACATTGGCTGCTTATAATGCTAAGGACTATACACAAACCCTGGATTATGCCAAGAAATACATGGCAGCTTTTCCTGATAAGCCTCAGCCTTATAGCTTTTATAAAAGAGCGGCTATTGGTTCTGACCCAGATACCACTTCTGGTTCTGGCGTAGAGGCTTTGAAATATTTGGATTCTGTTTACGATGCAGTCAACAAAGACAAATACAAAAAAGACATTTTCTTGAATAAGTACTATACCATTCTGTACTATATTAAGAAGACCAACACTTTAAAGAAAAGTCCTGATTTTAAGGTAAAAAGTGATGGTACCAAAACCCCAATTGTTGATGAATTCTTGGCAAACTGCCAAAGTGGAATTGGTGTAGCGGAGAGCATGTTGGTGCTATATCCAGATCCAGCGGATGACAACAACAAATTTGCTGTTGGCGTAAAAGCGGAATTGCAGAAAAATATTGACTATTACTCTAAGCCGCAGGGCAAAAAGTAATTTTCCTCCTCAAAGAGGTCAAATACTAACAAAACCTAAGAAATTACTCCCCTTTTTGGGGAGTTTTTCTTTTATATCCAGCCTAACAGGCTTATTTTTGCAGCACTTAAAATAAAAGCATGAGCTGGTTGACCTTTTTATTGGATGTGAACGAATCAAATACCGCCGCCAATTACCTGCCAATTGGCATTCAATTGATTTTTGCTGCGGGTTTTGTGGCTTTTATGATTGGATTATCCGCCTGGGTGGGTCCTAAACGTAAAACGGCCGATAAGCTAGAGAACTTTACTTCTGGTATTGAATCTCATGGCAATGCCCGTCAGCCCATGGCTATCAAATACTTTTTAGTAGCCATCCTCTTTGTACTTTTTGATGTGGAAGTGATATTTTTCTATCCCTATGCGGTGAATTTTCGCGAACTAGGTTGGGGTGGTTTTAGTGCCCTGCTCATGTTTGTGGGCTTTTTTGTAGTGGGATTTATCTATATCATCAAAAAAGGCGCATTAAAGTGGGAAGACTAGGATTGGGTTAATTGACCCTTAGCCAATATGAACTAATAAGTTACTGATTGGTTATAATTCCAGAGCTTTTTACTTTTTAATTTTGACTTTTTAATTTGAAAAACATGTCACGTCCGGTTAGATTCAATATTACACCCATTGAGGCCAAGGTTTCTGATGCCATTGCTGTTGCGGAAGCACCAGATGGTTATGCTGGAGAAGGCTTTTTTACCACCAAGCTAAGCGATGTGGTGGGTCTTGCCCGTAAAAACTCGCTTTGGCCCCTGCCATTTGCTACTTCTTGCTGTGGCATTGAGTTTATGGCTACCATGGCCTCACATTATGACCTTGCCCGTTTTGGTGCAGAAAGGGTAGGTTTCTCTCCTCGCCAGTGCGATTTGTTGATGGTCATGGGTACTATTTCTAAGAAAATGGGTCCTGTTTTAAGACAGGTCTATTTGCAAATGGCAGAACCCCGTTGGGTGATTTCTGTAGGTGCTTGCGCAAGTAGCGGGGGCATTTTTGATACTTATAGTGTATTACAGGGGATAGACCAGGTGATTCCCGTAGATGTATATGTTCCAGGTTGTCCTCCACGCCCAGAAGCCATTTTGGATGGTTTTATGAAAGTGCAGGAACTGGTTGGTCAGGAAAGTATTCGTAGAAGGAATAGTGATCAATACAAGGCCCTGATGAACAGTTATGGAATTGAATAATCCTTTTTAAGGTAATCAGATAGTAATGGCATTAACTAACGAACACGTACAACAAAGACTTTCAGAAAAATTTGGGACTGTGGTCTCCAATTTTGAAGAACCCTATGGTATGCTCAGCTTTGAAGTTGAAAAAGACCAGAACCTAAAAGTCTTACAATTTCTACACGATGAGGCGGATTTGAATTTTCAATTCTTGACCGATTTATGTGCAGTCAATTATCCAGATCAAGGCGGTAGGGAATTGGCGGTTGTGTATCATTTGCACAACCTACAAGACAATCTGCGTATCCGTTTTAAAGTCTTTGCACCTGTGGCACAGCCCGATGTTTTTACAGCTACCAAACTCTATTCCGCAGCCAACTGGATGGAGCGCGAAACCCTGTCTCTTATACACATCTCCGAGCCCACGAGACCGGAGCCTATCTC
>CAMFKK010000459.1 GCA_945957225.1 uncultured Sphingobacteriia bacterium
CTATACAAATGGCCCCAAAACGGATGCCTTTGATAGTTAATAAGTAATTCACCAATCCTTCCGTATCTCCAGTCTTAATATCAAATTTATGCAAATCTGCGTGAGTGATATACATAATGGCAGTATTGTATTCATACAAGACCTCCATTCTGTTCAATAAGGCATAACCAATAAATCGCAACCTGCTTTCTAAGAAATTGTCATAAATCTCCTCGTGAATCTGGCGATGGTCTAATCCAAGGTCTTTAAAATGTGCAATAGCCCTATGAACAGAAGCTGTAGTGGCTGGAAAACGGAAAGAACCTGTATCAGTCATTAACCCAGTATACAGACACTGGGCCATTGTGGTATCAAGTAATTGGGCATGGCCCGATGCCATAATAAAGTCATAAACCATTTCACAAGTAGAACTTTTAGAAGTAATACTTAATCCATAATCAAATACGTCAACCTGGGGTTGTTCATGATGATCAATCAAGATTTTTACGCATTTGGCCTCGGTTAAAGGCTTTTCCATATGTTTGGTTCTATGTAGCACATTAAAGTCTAAACAAAACAACCAATCGGTAGCTTCAATAATTTTTAGCGCCTTTTCACGGTTTCTTTCATAGTCAATCAGGGTTTTTACTCCCGGCATCCAGTCTAAAAAATCTGCCCAATTAGTGGGAGAAATCACTTGAACATCATGACCCAAGGCCACCAGAAAATGATACAAACCCAATGCAGAACCCATGGCATCGCCATCTGGCTTCTGATGCATGGTAATAACCGCTTTTTTGGGGGTATTGAGTAAGGGATAAAAATGACTGATGTCTTGCATAGATTGGCGGCAAAATTGCGGTTTTGAGCTTATTATATCAAAACAATTTATCCCTAATTAACAAAAACAAAGGAAAACTGCAGCTTTCTTAGGGCATTTGTTCGTAATTTTGCATCCGAAATTCAAAAGATATGAGTAACAGAACATTTACTATGATTAAACCAGATGCCACTTCTAAAGGTTATACTGGTGCTATTCTTGACCAAATCATTAAAGCGGGTTTTACCGTAAAAGCCATGAAATGGATCAAATTGTCTGAAGAACAAGCAGGTCTTTTCTATGATATCCACCGTGAAAGACCATTTTTCGGTGAATTAGTTGATTTTATGAGCAGTGGTCCAATTGTGGCTGCTATTTTAGAAAAAGAAAATGCCGTTGCTGATTTTAGAGAACTAATTGGTGCTACCAATCCAGCAAATGCTGCAGAAGGTACTATTCGTAAGAAATTTGCCGCTTCAATTGGCGAAAACGCTGTTCACGGAAGTGATAGTGATGAGAATGCTATTATTGAAGGAGATTTCTTCTTCTCTAAATTAGAGCGTTTCTAGGAAATAACGATTTTTGAAAAAGCCGTCCCGAGATTCGAGACGGCTTTTTTTTGCTTTAAACGCTACTAAAGGAATTTTTTGGTGAATTAGTCAGTGAATAAGTTCTTACATTTAACGTTCCTCCCATTATTCACTCTTAACTCTTCACTCTTCTCTCTTCACTTACTTAATATACCTGTTGATCAAATTCTCCAAGTACTCTTGCTTCCCGCTAGCAACTGAAGGTTCACCAGCAGCTACTGCCAAATTACGCAGGTCTTCCAAACTCAATAAGCCATTCTCAAAATCCTTACCCTTGCCGCTGTCAAAAGAAGCGTATCGCTCAGCGCGAATCTTTTTATAATCAGATTTTTGCAAAATATTGTCTGCTATAATTAAGGATCTAGCAAATGCATCCATGCCACCAATATGTGCATAGAATAGATCCTGCTCATCGGTACTATTTCTTCTACGTTTGGCGTCAAAATTGATACCACCACCAGCAAAACCACCTGCTTCTAAGATAATCAACATGGCTTCAACCAATTCGTTGATATTGGTAGGGAACTGATCCGTATCCCATCCATTTTGATAGTCGCCACGGTTGGCATCCATACTACCCAATAGACCTGCATCAGCAGCTACTTGTAATTCATGCTGGAAGGTATGTCCGGCAAGGGTTGCGTGGTTAACTTCAATATTTAATTTAAAGTCATTGAGTAAATCATATTGACGCAAAAATCCAATCACGGTTTCAACGTCATAATCATATTGGTGTTTGCTTGGCTCACAAGGTTTTGGTTCAATAAAGAAGGTTCCTTTAAATCCTTGTTTACGGGCATAGTCTCTGGCAGTTTGTAAAAAACGCGCCAAATGTTCTTTCTCGCGTTTCATATTGGTGTTGAGCAATGTCATATAACCTTCTCTTCCACCCCAGAATACATAGTTCTCCCCTCCTAACGCAATAGTAGCATCCAGTGCAGCTTTTACCTGGGCAGCACCATGTGCCAACACATTAAAATCAGGATTGGTAGATGCCCCATTCATATATCTCCTATTGGAAAATAAGTTTGCAGTACCCCAAAGCAATTTAACTCCACTGGCTGTTTGTTTTTCTTTCAAGTAAGCAGTCATAGTAGCTAAACGGTGCTCATTGTCGGCAACGTCATTGGTATATTCTACCACGTCTACATCGTGAAAACAGTAAAAAGGGAGACCTAATTTGGTCATGAATTCAAAAGCAGCATCTGCCTTGTCTTTAGCCCTACCAATTGCATCGGATGCGCTATTCCAAGGATAAATATGGGTGGGTTCTCCAAATGGATCTCCTCCATTACCTACAAAACTATGCCAGTAAGCACAGGCAAATCGCAACCATTCTTGCATGGGTTTACCAGCCACCACTTGTGAAGCATTATAGTATTGAAATGCCAATGGGTTATCAGAACCTGGGCCTTCATAATTAATTTGGCCAACAGATTTAAAATAAGTTTTGTCTCCAAGTACGATACTCATGATTGGTTTAATTTAGAATGAATGTTATAAAAATAA
>CAMFKK010000460.1 GCA_945957225.1 uncultured Sphingobacteriia bacterium
TCACTAGGGGACTTTTAAATATACATAATAAAACAAATATTAAATACTAGATTGAGATTCCATTGGTAAAACTATTTAAGTCAGATAACTACTACTGTATGGTTTCCTTCTCTGCGGGGTTTATCCCAGATGGTATTGCTATTAAAATCCCCGGTGAGGATGATTGGTTGCTTTAATAGTTTTTCATAATAGTGAATGGCTTTCCATACTTGTTCTATGTATCTCCCTTCTGGATCTTGGGCATTGTTAGCCCAGATGGCAAGGAGGATGAAAGTCTGCCCCTCTCCTGTTACTATTAAGGGGATGATGTATTTGAGATCTGGGTTGTGGGAATTATTGCTGGCGCGATGGTCAATGAGAAAGGATCACTCTCTTTTAAGCAATACTTAGTTGTAAGAATACGCTTTATATTGCCTTAAAAGTTATTGAAACCATTTACTGTTCTTTAGTATAAAATGCCTGCAAAGCTTGTATAAATGTAATTGTAGATACATCCATATGTCCTAAGTTGCTATACATCTTATGTTGGAATTTTACATTTTTAAGCTTAGCATTTGCCATGCTATCTGAAAGTCTCACACCTGGAGCAATATCCCACTCAGCATTTTCAGAACCACCAACAGTTGTAAAAATGTTTAAAGTGTCATTTTTTGTTCTGCTTTTTAGTTTTTCCGCTAAACTATTTAAATAAAATTTCCCATACCACAATGATGGGCTCGCTGCAGCAAAATTCGTAAAAACAGTTTTATTATTTTCTGTTTGATTTAGTAAAGAATATAATGTAAAATAGCCGCCAAATGAGTGTCCAAGTAACGAACGATTCGACATGTTAGTTTTGTATGATGAATCAATAAAAGGAATTAGTTGATTGGAAATAAAGTCATTAAATTTTTGTCCGCCACCAACTGCATTTATTTCGTCTGAAGGTAATGCGGCTGGATATAAATAATCTCTATTTCTTAATGAGTCCATTAATTGAAAGGACTTGTAACCAATACCAACGAGAATGATTGGTGGCAACATTCCTGCTTTTTCATATTGTTTTACTATTGCGGCTAAGATTGGGAAATGAAAATTAGCGTCAAGCATATAAACAGTAGGATACTTTACATTTTTATCCTTGTCATATTCCTCTGGCAGCTGAACTGATACAACAAATGAATCTTGAACAGCTGTCGAGTATACTGTCCAATTATTACTTGCTACTTCTGGTACTATTTGTTTTTTATCTGCTTGTGAACAGGACAGAAACAGCATACTAATTATTGCAATAAGAATAAAGTAATATTTCAGCATCTTACTATTAGTTTAAGTGAAAGATGGCGTAAAATATTACAGATCAATAATCAAAAACTGACATGCATAAAGTTTGTATAAACTTTATGATTTTACAGGTTGTTGATGGATAGCCTTTATGGGGGTTATCGCCATACCAGAGGGATTGGGTTGGGGGATTTGAGTAAGTGAGTTTTTCGGATTCTTGGATGACTAGAATGTCTGGGTGATGGGCAAAGATGGAGGGGTATTTGGTGAGAGAGGTGGATTGGGAGTTTTAGGGGGTGAGGGGTGTGGGGATAGTTAAAATTTGCTGGCGCGATTGTAGATACGAAGATTATGCAAGCAAGTGTAGCTCTAACTAACTGATTCATAAATGGCAATCCATAAGGACCAAGTTCCATGCTCTTTTCTATATATTGCAAATTGCGTTTCTCCACATAAATAACCACATAATTTTTCGTAATAAAATGCGCAATATTGGTTACCTCTAAAAAATATGGGAATACCAAAAGTATATAAGTTGTTACCATATTTTTTTGAAAAATTATTCCATCCATATAACCTGTCTTTGAAAATTGCTGTAACAGTATCCTGAGGTATTGATTTTATATTGGGGATTTCAAATTGGTTCCATAGCGTTGTGTCAGATTGTTTTTGTATTTCAGAAATGATATACAGATGCTCTACTTTGGTTAGAACTAGTGAATCAATTATTTGCACTTTATGGTCCGTGATTTGAAAACTAAACAGTTTTAAACTTCGTTGTAATGCATTGATAATCTCATTTTGGGTATATGGGTTTAGGCCTTTGGTATAAAGCAAAGGGGTTTCATGTTTGCTATAATTTTTGACAAATGTGGTTAGGAAGTTGAGGGCTTCTGTGTTGTAGGGTTGGGCTTTGGGCGATGTTAGGGTGAAAGTGAAGATGGTTAGGAGGAGGAGTTTCATGGGTAGAATAAAGTTCGAGGTATTATACAATGTAAGGAAACAGCCTAACTACTAACAGAATGCTATAGGCATCGTCCATTCCTTCCATACCTTTTTCGCCATGCTCCTTCATCAGGTATTTTCCCATAGGCCCCACACCCGCAACATGGGTAAGTTTTGCCCCATGATGGCCGGCAATGGACAGAAAAATAGCGGTAACAATTGCAAATAATAACACGATGAACTGATAAGAGCGGCGAAATAGCTTATAAAAATCACCAATACCTTTCACCAAAAAGGTAATGCCTGACATCCACAAAGTATATTGTGCATATTTTTCATGCTCTTCAAATATGGCCAGGGCTTCTTTGGGTGCATTGGGAGTAATCATTGCATGAAACAATGTGCTTGCCGCCAAAGCAGAAATGAAAGCTAATCCCATTATAATTAATGTAGCCCATCTGATTTGCTGCCATTGAGGTTTCCAGAACACAACGGCCTGAAAAGCTGCCGCCAGCAGTATTAGCACTATAGGGAAGTGTACTACTAAAGGATGCAGGGAATGAAAGTCTTTGAACATTGGCTTTTAATTTCTTGATGAATTATGACTTACCGTAATCTTCCATTCGCCTTTTACTTTCTTTAATACGGAGGTAGTAACCCCTTTCTGTTTCACCTC
>CAMFKK010000461.1 GCA_945957225.1 uncultured Sphingobacteriia bacterium
TGTTGGATATAAAGAAATTTTTAGTGGGGTGCATAGACGTGCCCTGTTAATTTGCATTACCGATTTTTATCAACAAGACAATGAGATCCTTGACCTATTGCAATCCTTGTCTTCTTTGCAACATGAGGTCTTAGTATTTCAATTGGTCAGTGACAATGAACTGCAAGGAAATTTTAAAGGCTATCAGCGTTTAAAAGATTTAGAAACTGGGCTAATGATGCCCATTACAGGAACCCTGCAAACTGCTTATCTACAACAAAGAGCCGCCTATCAAGAAACCATTAAAAAAGATTTGTTGAATAGAAATATTCGTATGCATCAACTAAATATTCAAAAGCCATTAGACGGCGCGCTCAGAGATTATTTGAACCAAAGAAATAAATCCGCTCGCTAATGCAGTTCTTAAATCCTATATGGCTTTGGTCTGCATTGGGCATCATGATTCCTATTGCCATTCATTTATGGAACCAACAGCCTGGTAAAGTACTGGAAGTTGGTAGCATACGTTTTATGGATCCTTCACCCAGTAAGCGTAGTTCAAAATTGCAGCTAACAGAAATCTGGTTGCTTTTATTGCGTTGTTTGATGATTGTTGTATTGGCCATTTTTTTAGCCAAACCCATCTGGAATACACAAACAAGTCAAAGCAATCAAGGATGGGTATTGATTCCAAGAGCGTCAATGTCTATTGCTTATCAGACGCATCAGCAAGATATAGACTCTTTGTTGCAATTGGGAATGGAGTTACATGCATTAGAACCTGGTTTCCCTTCTATAGAACTAAATAAGGATACACTACTAAACAATTCTTCTGCGGCAGTTCCTAATTTTTGGGCATTGGCCACTCAACTTGAAAAAGATGCTCCAGCCCAATATCAATTGCATTTGTTTACGCCAGAACTATTAAAATATTATCGGGGGCTACAACCCGTCTTGCATAGAACCATGGTTTGGAAAACCTATACTATGCCAAGTCAAGTAGATAAGCAAATGGTCAAATCTCATCAAACCATACGTGTTACAGTATTTGCCAATAGCTATACTGCTGATGCCGAATATCTAGTAGCTGCTTGCAAAGCCATTCAAAGTTTTAGTGGAGATACTATTTTGCTGACTAAGATGAAAACTGTTGGTCAAATTCCCCAAAATCAGGATTGGTTGTTTTGGTTATCTGACCAGCCCTTGCCAAAGAATAATGCCAAGCATAGCTGGTCTTATCAGTTGGGTAATCTACAACAAACACCAACCCAGATGTATTCATCCAATTGGAGCAACCAAGAAAGCATTCCATTGTATAAATACAGTTCTTCAGCTCTAAAAGCTGAAATGATTTGGGAAAATGGTTTTGGTCAGGCCATCTTAGAAAAACAGGGGAATAACCATTATGTAATGAATACCCGTTTTCATCCAGATTGGAATGGATTGGTGTGGAGTCATGCATTTCCAAGTAACATGATGCCTTTTTTACTGGGTAAAACATCTTTTGATCCCAATAATTTGGCCATGGATCCAAGTCAGATTTTGCCAGAACAAATTAACCAGCAAAATACTACCAATAATCAACCCATTTCAAAAATCCAGCAATCATTAGATCCTTTGATCTGGACGCTTTTGATGATATTGTTAATGATTGAAAGGGCTATTGTTTTTTACCTGTCAAAACGCAAAAGCCATGGTTGAGCAAGTATATAATGACTATATTAAACTATTGCACAAACAATGGCAGTTGTTAAAAGCTGGGCTATTTTTATTGCAAGCCATGACAATATTGACCTTGGTCTTTTTTTTGGTTCAATGTTTGATTCCTATTGCTACTATTTGGCTATTTGCTTTTGAGCTTTTGGCTTTGATGGTATTCCTAATTTTTTCCAAACACTGGACATTATCAGAAGCATCCATGGCTTCCTATTTAAATGCTAACTATCCTGTATTAGAAGATAGCGCAGATCTCTTATTCCAACCCATGCTTCAGGGAACCCAATTAGAGCAATGGCAAAGAGAAAAAATAGGGCAGGTGTTAATGCAAATAAAGCCCCAACATCCTTTTGCAAAAGCTTTAGGCATTTGGTTACTGGCTTTATCAACGCTCTTGTTTTCCATTTTTCTCCTAGGCTATTTTCATTGGTCTTATACTACTAAATCTGCTCAACCTGTAGAACAAGTGGTCTCAAAACCCCTGCTTGCTGGAATCCGTTCAATGCAGTTAAAAATAGCACCACCAGCCTATACCGGAAAGCCATCATTGATACAAGAACAAGCTGCCATTAATGCCATAGAAGGTTCTATGATTGAGTGGGTTGTAAAAACTGAAACAAATAGTGCCATACCCAAAATTCGGTTTAATGATTCCATTTCCCAAGAATTCAAACCCTTAGATAGCACTCATGCTTTATGGCTATTTCAAACCAAACTTAATGCCAATGGTCTTTATCAAATTAGTGTTGGAAAAACCATTTCAGAACATTATCCCATAGAATTGATCCATGACCTGCCCCCAGTAATAAAAATCAAAGAACCCACTCCATATAAAACCATTGATTATGGTGCTTCACTCCAAGTTCCTTTTAAAGCAAGCATAAGTGATGACTATGGTATTGCTAGCGCAAAATTGATGTTGACCGTAGCTAGTGGGGGAGGGGAAGCTGTGAAATTTCAAGACCAACAGCGTGATCTTGGTACTTTTTATACCAATGAATTACAGAGAGAAATAGGGTTGGTCATTAATTTACAAGCACTTAAAATGCAACCCGGTGATGAACTATATTATTATTTAAAAGCCACCGATAGTCATGGGCAAGAATCAAGATCTGATATTCATATTATCAATTTGCCCGATACTGCAGAATTGATGAATACAGATATAGTCATCAAT